>DCIN01000064.1:2589-13998 GCA_002315815.1 Bacteroidales bacterium UBA1725
ACCAAGTTATTATTTGAGATTTACTTACCAAGGAATATTCAAACCTATTAAAAGAGGATGACCGAGAAATCGCAAGACAATCAGTCATTCTCTTTTTGAAGCAATTATCCCGTGAAGCGAAACGGCACGTAGATGACGCGTGACAAAAAAGCGGTGCAGATTCACTTACCGGCACTGCCATTGCCCGGAAGCCAGTCCGGACGGGCAACTTTCTGCATAAGCGACATTATCTCAGCTCGACGTTTCTTCAAATACGCCGTTCCACCTGCAGGGTTGCGTTTGAGCGGTGCAGGAAGACAATAAGCCAGCGATGCAGCCTGCGATGCGGTCAGCCGTGATGCGGAGACACCGAAATAGTGGCGGGAAGCTGCCTCTACGCCATAGATTCCATCACCCAGTTCCACCACATTCAGATACACCTCCATAATACGCCTCTTCCCCCAAATCTTCTCTATCAGAACTGTCCATCCGGCCTCGAAACCTTTTCTTACCCAGGTGGAACTGCACCAGGTAAAGCAATTTTTGGCAGTCTGCTGAGATATGGTGCTGCATCCTCGTATCGCAGTATGCTTCTTTATGTGCGACTCACGCATCTTCTTGATTTCCTCGATGTCGAAACCGTTGTGTTCATCGAAGAGGTTGTCCTCGCTGGCGATGACAGCCATCACCATATCCGGGGAAATATTGTCCAGACTGACCCAAATCCTGTTCGTACGGAAATCCTTGTCCGAAAGCCGCGAAAGTGATCTCTTCAGCATCAGGGGCGTAGCCGGAACCGGCACCCATTTGAGAAGAAGCACCAGCAGCAGACAAGCAGCAAGCAATACCCCTACGGCCTTCAACAGTCTTACCAACAGACCGTGCTTCCTGTATTTTCTGTGTCTTGACATTCTTATTCGACCCCAAATCTACTCATTATCTTTCATACAAGGCACTTCAGATTGCAAATAATACTTATATTTGGCATATAGCAAATCATAATACCCACAACAGATTGCATTGTCACTGTCCAAGATGAAAGACAATCAAGGCCGTCCGATATACAGTAACGATGAAATCTCCGATTGGTTGAACCATATCAGAGAAATGGCCTTCACATCCACTTTCATCAAAAACGGCAAGGATGCCCCGAAGGACATCCCCGCTGAAAAAGCGTGAATCCGGATAATCAGTTCACGCTTGTCCGGTGAATCTCAAGAAAGAACCTTACAGTCCAATAGTCTTGAAGAAATCGTTGCCTTTGTCGTCCACAAGGATGAAGGCCGGGAAATCCCTTACCTCAATCTTCCAGATGGCTTCCATCCCCAGCTCGGGGTACTCCACACATTCGATGCTCAAGATATTGTTCTGGGCCAGAATGGCGGCGGGACCTCCGATGGATCCCAGATAGAATCCTCCGTGCTTGCGACAGGCATCGGTGACCTGCTGCGTGCGGTTGCCCTTTGCAAGCATAATCATTGAACCTCCGTGGCTTTGGAATTCATCCACATAGGGATCCATACGGTTGGCTGTGGTGGGACCCATAGAACCGCAGGCCATTCCTTCAGGAGTTTTAGCCGGACCGGCATAGTAAACAGGATGGTCCTTGAAATACTGCGGAATGTCCTCTCCTGCATCCAGACGGGCCTTGAGCTTTGCGTGAGCGATGTCTCGGGCTACGATTATTGTTCCGTTAAGGCTCAGTCGGGTACTTACGGGGTATTTGCTCAGCTGGGCACACACTTCGGACATAGGTCTGTTCAGGTCAACCTTCACCGCTTCGCCTTCACCGGCATTCCGGAGTTGTTCGGGGATGAGTTCGTAGGGCTTGTCATCCATCTTCTCTATCCATACACCGTCGGCATTGATTTTGGCGAGTATGTTGCGGTCTGCCGAACAGCTCACGCCAAGTCCTATAGGGCAGCTGGCGCCGTGGCGTGGCAAACGGACGACTCTGATGTCGTGGGCCATATATTTGCCTCCGAACTGGGCTCCGAGTCCTATCTTCCAAGCCTCCTCAAGGAGCTGTTTCTCAAGCTCAACGTCACGGAATGCGCGGCCTGTCTCGTCACCGGTGGTTGGAAGGCCGTCGTAGTAATGAGTGCTGGCAAGTTTGACTGTAAGGAGATTCTTCTCTGCGGAAGTTCCTCCTATCACGAATGCTATATGATACGGGGGACACGCGGCTGTTCCGAGGCTTTTGATCTTCTCCAAAAGAAAAGGTATGAGCGTACCGGGATTCTGGATGCGGGCCTTGGTCTCCTGATAAAGGTAGGTCTTGTTGGCCGATCCACCGCCCTTGGTTACACAGAGGAAACGATATTCCATACCCTCTGCGGCCTCTATGTCTATCTGCGCGGGGAGATTGCACTTGGTGTTGATTTCCTTGTACATATCAAGGGGTGCATTCTGGCTGTATCGCAGATTCTCCTCAGTATATGTCTTGAAGACTCCAAGGCTGAGGGCTTCTTCGTCGCAGAATCCAGTCCATACCTGTTGACCTTTCTCGGCGTGTATGATTGCCGTACCCGTGTCCTGACACAGGGGAAGCTTACCCTTTGCGGCTATTTCCGCATTGCGGAGAAACGTGAGAGCCACATACTTGTCATTCTCACTTGATTCGGGATCGGTGAGAATCTTGGCAACCTGCTCGTTGTGGCTGCGGCGCAGAAGAAAACTCACGTCACGGAATGCCGTGTTGGCCAGCAGCGTGAGCGCTTCCTTCCGGACCTTGAGCATTCTGTTGCCCTCGAAATCTCCTGTAGAGACGTACTGCTCCGATCCGGGTATCCTGTAATACTCAGTCCTGTCTTCGCCGAGCTGAAACATCGGCGCATACTTGAATTCTACCATATCTTCAGTTGTTCGTTAATTGTTTTCAGTTGTTCATCAGGAATTCCTTCATAAATGTATTGAGATCTCCATCCAAAACTCCTTGAGTGTCAGCAGTTTCACAACCAGTACGGAGGTCCTTGACCATCTTGTACGGGTGCAGCACATAACTGCGTATCTGAGATCCCCATTCAATCTTTTTCTTCTGACCTTCGAGTTCGGCCTGCTTCTCCTGACGTTTCTTGAGCTCAATGTCATAGAGCCTCGACTTGAGGATGAGCAGAGCCCTCTGGCGGTTGTCCTGTTGGCTGCGTGTCTCGGTATTTTCGACAGTGATTCCCGTGGGTATATGACGGACACGCACCCCCGTCTCGACTTTGTTGACATTCTGACCGCCGTGTCCCCCGGATCGGAAAGTGTCCCACTCGATGTCTGACGGACTGATTTCTATGTTTATGGAATCATCCACCAGTGGATACACGAACACGCTGCTGAACGTAGTCTGACGCTTGCCCTGGGCGTTGAAAGGACTGATGCGTACAAGTCTGTGCACCCCGGACTCAGCCTTGAGATAACCATACGCAAAATCACCTTCATAACTGATTGTGCAGCTCTTGATGCCGACCTCGTCGCCTTCTATCTCCTCTGTGACCGTCATCTTGTAACCGTTGCGTTCTCCCCAACGCATATACATACGCATAAGCATCGCGCTCCAGTCATTGGCCTCGGTGCCTCCGGCTCCGGAATTGATGGTCAGCACGGCCCCAAGGTTGTCACCCTCGCCTCCAAGCATATTCTTGAGTTCCAGAGCATCGGCTCTGGAGCAGGCATCGGCCCAGGCAGAATCGGTGTCGGGACCTTCTGGATCCAACTCCATCAGTACGTCCAAATCGTCCGCTGCGGAGCTCAGAGCATCGAAATCAGTAACCCAGAGCTTGACGGCGTTCATCTTCTTCAGGAAGGCCTCGGCCGCCTTGGGATCATCCCAGAAATCCGGTGACTGGCTTTCTTTCTCTTTGATGGCAACTTCCTCTCTCTTCGATTCTATGTCCAGACAGCGGGCAAGCTTGGCCACTCTCTGTTTCAGTTCCTTTATCTGTTCCTGTGTCAACATTGGCTGTATAGTTTCTTAAGTATCGTATCGTCTCCGGAAGAAAACAGCTCCACTCCCGGATGTGCGTCTTCCAGACCCAGGTTATTATCAAGAAGTACATCACGCAGATGTCTCGCTATGGCAGGGGCCGGATCCACAAAGCGCACTTCCCTACCCCTTTTGTCGGCTATCTTTTTCATTATCGGCAAAAGGAATGGATAATGTGTACAGCCCAGCACTATCCTGTCAGCTCCGGCATCAAGAAGAGGATTGAGCGAACGTCCCACGACATCTTCCGCTTGAGGACCATCAAGAATCAGGCTTTCAACAAGTTCCACAAATCCAGCCCCAGTTGTCTCCTCAATTTTCACTCCTTCCGACCAACGGTCCCTCGTATCAAGATATTTGGATGCCTTCAGAGTCCCGGAGGTTGCGAGCACCCCTATCACACCTGTCCCGGTGCCAAGTGCCGCCGGTTTCACAGCAGGCTCCATCCCGATAAAGGGGATGTCATAGCGGGCGCGCAATTCCGAGATGGCGGCCCCCGTCGCTGTGTTGCAGGCTACCACTACAACTGAGGATCCTTTGCCAATCAGAAAATCTGTAATATATTCGGATCTGGAGAGAATAAAATCGCGGCTTCTGTCCCCATAGGGACAGTTGGCACTGTCAGCATAATAGACATAGCGCTCGCGGGGAAGCAGGGTACGCATCTGCCTGAGGACAGAAAGCCCGCCCACACCGGAATCGAATATGCCAATCGTAGCCACAGCCTACAAATATAGGTAATATTTCGAAGCGAGCCGACGGAAAGCCTCCACATCTTTTGTCCAGAACTGTCTGATGTCGCTCACTTTCATCGTCCGGCGGAAGGTTTCCCGTATTGTGGAACTGCCGCAAACCTTGTCGAACATTGCATACACGATGTCCTGCTGCCAGAAGGGGTTCTTTCCGTAGAGTTCATACACAGCCTGCATCACATAGAATTGTGTCAATGTCACATCGGCTTTGAGAAAATCTGTGTAGAAATACTGCACCCCGTGCACCATCTTTCCGTTGAGTCTTCCCGAAATAGGTTTATAATGAATTGTCCTCCACGCAATTCCGGGAATACCATAACTATCCAGTCTGGCCTTGAGAGCATCTGCGTCAATCCATTCCTCCGCAAAGGTGCCGAAAGGCAGCGTATAGCCTATACCTATGTTCAGATAGTTGCTCAATTCCCCGCATATTCCGGCTGAGGGATAGCAGACTGCATTCTCCGGATAGGGGATATTGGGCGAAGGCGGCACCCAGGGAAGTCCGGTGTCAGCATAGAGCATCGACCTTTGCCAACCTTCCATCGGGATGACGCTCAGACTGCATTTCAAATGCTGCTGCCTCCCATCCTGCCCGCAGTTGAGTCCCTCTTCATTGATGAGTCCGGCCAGTTCCCCTACAGTAAGCCCATAGAGATATGGAATCTTGTACTGGCCCACGAATGAATGGAAGCCATCTTCGACCAGAGGACCCTCTGTCTTGATTCCTCCGAGGGGATTGGGACGGTCAAGGACAATCACCGGTATCCCGGCCTCGGCACAGCTGCGCATCACAAGGCCGAGAGTGGAAATGAAAGTATAGGAACGGCTGCCGACATCCTGAATGTCATAGACAATCACATCCACGCCCTTCAGCATATCATTTGTAGGCTGGCGGGTGGCTCCGTATAGAGAAAACACGGGAAGCCCTGTACTTTCGTCCCGGCCCGATTCCACCTTTCCCCCGGCATAGATGTCGCCTCGTATCCCGTGCTCCGGTGCAAAGAGAGCAACCAGATTGACGTTGGGAGCAGAATGGAGAATATCCACGGTGGAACGGAGATTGCGGTCAACGCCGCTCGGATTTGTCACCAGCCCGACTCTCAAACCTTCCAGACACTTGAAGTTCCTTTCCCGGAGAATCTCAATCCCGGTCCGGACCACAGCCACCGGAACGGCCTCCGACTCCGACAGGGCTGGGGTCCCCGGAACGGCCTCCGACTCCGGCCTGACCTGCGCTACCAGGACAGTGCTCGGGACAGTGCTCAGGACAATGCTCAGGACAAGCGCCGACGCGCAGACAATGTAACGAAAACGGTTGCCAGACAACATATCATCACCATTAAGAAAAATCCATTATATCCCAACATCTGCTGCAGATATCCGGCCACCATACCCGGAAGAAGCATAGAAAGTGCCATAAAGCCGGTGCATATTGCATAGTGGGATGTCTTGAGCGGTCCGTCGGCGAAATGCATCATATATACTGTGTATGCCGTGAATCCGTAGCCGTAACCGAACTGGTCAAACACCACACATCCTCCGATAGTCCACAGAGAGGACGGTTGGGTGAGAGCCAGAAAGAGATAGACCCCGCAGGGCAGCGCCAGACTCAAGGCCATAGGGAGAATACAATGCCTCAACCCGCGGCGCGAGATGTGCAGTCCGCCGATTATTCCTCCTACAAGCAGGGCGATGACACCGGCAGTACCGTAAACAAATCCGTAGGCCTCTTTGTCCAAGCCCAGACCTCCCCGGGCGACAGGGTCACTGAAAAGCGGATACAGCATTTTTACGGAAAATGCCTCCGGAAGACGGTAGAGCAGCATAAAGGCTATAGCCGCCCAGATTCCCTTCTTGGCAAAGAAAGAGGCAAAAGTCTTCCCGAAATCCTTAAGCGTGTCACGGATGCCGTGAGCATTCTTGGCAACGTCTTCAGCAGGCTTGGGCAGCACAGCACGATGATACAGAGCCAGAGCCGCGAGCAGGGCGGCGGCAAATACGAGAGTCAGACTCCAGGCTTCAGCAGGACTTCCGCTGCGTCTCTGAAGCAGGCCGGCGATAACTATCAGCACCCCCTGGCCAAAGACCATAGCCACACGGTAGAAAGTGTTTCTGATGCCCACAAAGGCAGACTGCGAAGTTCTGTCCAGAGCAATCATATAATAACCGTCAGCGGAAATGTCGTGAGTGGCCGAGGAGAATGCAGCCAGAGCGAAGAAAAGGACTGCGGCGGACAGAACATTCACGCAGCAGGCCACAAGAGCCACAGAAACCGCAAGGGCGAACTGCGTCAGGAGAATCCACCAGCGCTTGCTGCGGAAAATGTCCACAAACGGACTCCACAGTGGCTTTATCATCCAGGGCAGGCCTATCAGGCTGGTGACTAGTGCGAGAGTTCCGTTGTCCATTCCCATATCCTTGAACATCACAAGAGATATGGTATTGACTATGAAGTACGGCAGACCTTCGGCAAAGTACAGAGTGGGCACCCAGGCCCACGGACTATTGTTCCACTTCCGCTCCACGATAATAATGCTTGAGAATCTGAATGTAAGAATAACCTCTGGAAGCCATCACAGCGGCCCCAATCTGGCAGAGGCCCACTCCGTGCCCCCAGCCTCTGCCCTTGAGGACGAAAAACTCATCCTCACGAATTACGCTGAAGGCGGAACTCTTGAGGTGGGATTCACTCAAAGCCCTGCGTATGGCCAATTCCTTGCCGATGACTCCGGTCTGCAATGTACCGCATAAATGAAGGTACTTGATACGTCCGGACGGTCCTGTCTCCACTGGCTCCATCGATTCAATCTCCCCGTAATCGATTCCCGTACGCCTCTTCAACAGCTCACGGAGCTCATCCGGACGGAAACGCTGCTCCCAGCGGTAGAAGTCGCGGGTCTCCATATCATAATCGTTGAGTACCTGGGATAGAATGGCAGAATCTTCACAGTCGCAGAAATCCCCTGCCATCTCATCTTTTGAAGCCATATCCGGACCATCTTCCGAAGACCTGTTCAGACCATCTTCCGAAGGTCTGTCTTCAAAGGACTGAAGATAAGGATAATCTCTGTCCTCCCAGCAGGTACTGAAAAGTTCCGTCCGCCCTCCGCAGCACTTGGAATATCTTGCATCGCATATTTCACCTTCATATCGGAGCACCTGACCCCAGGTTTCGTCAATGGCTCTGCGGACATTGTCTCCGACAGCCATAGAAAGCCCCTGATAGCGTTGACAATGGTCATCGGCACAGACATCGAAGATGACGTGGCTTCCCAGATTGCACAAAAGCCAACTGCGGGAAATGACAGCGTGAGCCTTAAGCAGTTCAAGTGATGCGCTGGCCTTCATCTCTGAAGATATCACGCTCAGAAGATAGTTCTCCATCCCCACCCGGTTCACCGCGACCAGATAATCCCCGTCCACAATGAACTTGAGGCCACCGGCATAGCGCAAGTCGCGATTCCTCTGCCAATGGAAGTCAATACCTATCACCACATCATATAGTATGAACGAGGCCTGGTCAAAAAGAGTGGAACGAGTTATTGAGTCAAAATAAAGTTCATCATAAAGGGCTCCGTTGTAGCAGATACGTCCATCCTTCCAACTTACCCTCTGCGGTCCGGCACCATCGGAAATGATTTCAAAGCGAATCTCCCGTGCACGCATTATCCCCACGTCAATCTTGCGTTCTGTGCGCGTGAGACGCCATTTTATCATCTCCTCTTCATTTTCAGCAATGCAGACTTCAGACAGCATCTGCTCAGCAAGTGATGTGTCGAGCCTGCGATAGTCATCAGCAAACGGGGCGACCAGCATACCGGCCATATCGGCTGCTCCGGGGCTCATCGTCAGATGATCCTCCCCGTCACTGAAATAATGATGTGAGCGGGACTCGGAACGCAATACGACGAATACACGGTATTCGTCACCCTTGAAGTAGCAGAAGAGATTGAAACGGGGTTCAGTTTCTCCGGGAAGATGGTCGGTGCAGTCCAGAAGCCTGTAAAAGAGTTTTGCCATCGACTTGGAGGTGGTCGCCTTGAGGGCGAATACCCCGTGAGTGAATGACTTGAAGTGATACAAGAGAGCATCCTTGTTGACCGCAAGTGCTGGGCCGGGGTTGTCCAGAAACGCATCCACGGCTTTTTCCAGAGGCATCATACCTCGCGGACAAGCTTGAAAATGAAGATGATCCGGAGCCGAAGCCCCACTCATCGGACCATTATAGAAAGCCGTGAAATCCCTGTAAATATGCACGAAATCAAGAATGTCGGGAAGATGATGCCAAATAGCCTGAGGAACGTGTTCCTCCCTCACAATGACCAGATGGTTCGGAAAAATGGGGTAAGGGTTGATTTGAATATTGTAATTACGCCCCTTGCGTCCCTCGAACTTGAGATGGAACTGCTGTGGTGGTCTGTTGCCGGAGCAAAGGAAACAAGGCCTTGCGGCTATGGCTTCGGGCCTTGTGTTGGCCGTGGTGGAGGCCACGCGTGCGGGATTGTGCTGCACCAGACAGTCGAGTCCGAAAATTTTCAAATTTCTGGTAGCGGAGCTCTTGAGAGCCCGGAAATTTGAAGAAACCAGAGGCCATACCGACAACTGGTCATTGATGAATTTCTGCAAATCGTACATCAGAGAAGAGCCAGAAGTGAATTCTTGATTTTTCGGTATTCCCCCTCGAAATTGGGTGTAAGGATTCCCTTGCCAAGACTGCTTTCTATACGGTCAATAGTCCACCAGCCTCCATCGTCAAGTTCGTCCTTGTCAGGATGCAGGGTAAAATCACCTACAGCGGCAAATACATTCACGAGTTCTCTTTCTGTATCAGACTCAAAGACGTAGGTGCACAGAGGGTAAGGATTGAAATCATAGAAGCCCAGTTCTTCTCCGGCCTCACGATACAGAGCCTCGGCAATGTGCTCGCCATAGGCCACGTGCCCGCCCACAGCCGTATCCCAGTACAGGGGAAGGAGAGTCTTGGATGCAGAACGTCGCTGGAGATAAATGTCCGCATTACGGTTAATGACGTGCAGATGCACCACAGGGTGCAGGAGACGGGATCCGCCGTGAACGTGGTCTCGCGGGGCCTGTGCCAGAACCATACCGTTCTCATCAACCACAGGCAGCATTTCGGAGGCTTTGACGGACTTGCAAGCTCTGGCAAGGGGGGCCGGCCCGGAAGGATAAACAAGTTCCGTCATCAGCTGTAAAGTATCTTGAGTTCTTCCGGAGAATAAAGGATAGGATCCAGTAGCTCCGGCTTCACCTGTGCGACGATGACGAAAGCAGCAAAAAGCACTATTGCAATGCCGAATACAATGAGGAGAATCACTTTCCAGTCGGGACATAGGCGAAATGGCTTCTTGCCGGCAGAAGATGTTGCAGTTTCTGAAACTGTCTTCTCATCGACAACTGCCTCAGTATCAGTGGAGTTATGCGGTACAGGTTCAGCAGAATGAGTTTCGGGTGTTGTCACGGCAACAGATATTTCACTGACGGATGATTCACGAACCAAAAGTTTCACAGTCTCATCAGGCTCACGATGAGTCTTCAAAGACAGTGGCTGAAGTCCGAAACCTTCAGGGTAAATGTCCGGATTTTCATCCGAGACGAAAAAAATGTTATTTTCTTTTGTGACACGAAGACGTCCGAGATCAGGAAAAGAAAGAGCCCGACGTTCCAGGAGCAGAGATTTCAACTCCTCCATATATGCCTTGATTCTTGTACGAGCATCGTCAGCTGCTAGATGGTTACTGACGGAATAAAGACTCACAAGCAACTCGTCTTCAATGCATTTAACTTGGAAAGACAGTTTCCTGTATGGAGGGTTCACAGTATATCCCCTGTCCGAAAAGGATGCCGGGACCGTCTCAGCCACAAAAGTACCTACTCCGGGCAATCCTACATAATCGTGATCAAGGAGCAGTTCCCTGACCATCTTTGACAACAATGCCATATCCATAACCTACAAAGTTAGCCAACCGTAGTCAAAATTGCAAGTTCAGAACATTCGGTCCGGCCACAATAAAAAAATGTAAAAAAATATTGCAAAATGAACTTTTTGCTGTATATTTGCAATCCCGTTCAGTGAGCGGGGTCCTAAATTCCTCTTTAGCTCAGTTGGTTAGAGCACCTGACTGTTAATCAGGGGGTCCTAGGTTCAAGTCCTAGAAGGGGAGCTAGACAAGCTGAAACGAAAGTTTCAGCTTTTTTTTGTCTTGCTCCCCTTCCAGGACTTCGTCTTCTCAACCCCCGACCTTCGGTCGACCCCTTTCAGGGGTATGCCGCTGCGGCTTCGCCTCCGCGGGTGGCTGCACTGCTTCGACTTTCTGACGAAAGTCTCGCTGACGCTCCGCCACGGCGGCTGATGCCGCCCTCGCCGCGCCGCGGCTCAAAAACTTCTATTGCAGATGTCTAGGGTAATCCATCTTTCCGTGAAGGATACGTACTATGCGTACCTTTTCCTTTGAAACTAAACGGAAGAAAATAATATGCATCCCGCAGAGCATTCCTCGTAGACCAGGACGGACCTCCTCATAATTACGGCCAACTGTATCTGGGGTTAATGCTATGCGCTCGCATCAATCCAACAATTCATTGTAATATCGGATTGCCTGCTCCTCCGACCATGTTTCCAGCGTATACTGCCAGATACCAACAAGATCTTTCTTTGCCCATTCTGATATTATATATTTTGCCATT
>DCIN01000090.1 GCA_002315815.1 Bacteroidales bacterium UBA1725
TTCAGAGCAAAATCTGTCCTCAATAATACTCGTCAATTTTTACCAACTTATTTTTTTCTCTTTACTAAATATAGTTATTATGAAGAAAAAAATCTTAATTTCAGCCGTTTCAGCAATAGTATTGCTTGCGGCAGGTCTGTTGTTGAAATCCAATTCTGATTCCAGGCAGTCCATTCTTTTGAATCAGAACATCGAGGCACTTGCATCCGGAGATGTCTATTATCTTAACAGTTGCATTGTTGCATCTGATAATTCTGATGATGGACGTACAAAGTTTGGATATTATTGTGATCCCAGAACATATGACTGGGGCGAGTTATATGATTGTATCGGTTGGAGTTATAAAGTGCCAACATCACGTGACGGACAATGTGTAGGAGAAGTAAGACCGCATTAGCTTTTGTATTCGTTCTGGTGTGTGTATCCTGTACTTCGTTAGAAGAGAGAGTATTCAAATTCCCACTCACACCAGTAGAACTGCCAGAAGTGTCTGATTCTTTATCTCTTACGAAAATAATAGATATAAAACACTCTTTTCTTGATTTTCGGATTTATGATTCTGTCATCGTGGAGTATGCAACATCAGGTTCATATGGTCTCATAGCTTTAAGTATTGAATCCGGGGATACTCTCGTCAATTTATGCCGTAAGGGAAGAGGGCCGAATGAGGCACTTCTAATTGCACCTTATTATGACATTGTTGATGGAGTAGCAGGATTGTTAGATATACAGACCAGCAAATACTTTGAAGTCAATATGCCGGAAAGTATCAGAACAGGAAACACTGTTATTGACAGAGAGGTGTTCCTACTTGATACTGTCTTCCCAATTGTCTACAACACCATTCGTGTCGGTACTGATTCGTTGTTTTGCTATGATGCAAAAGTCAACTTGATTTCAGACAAGTTGAACGGTAATCCCGGTTTTTCTCTGTTTGATTTGAAAGATGGGAAACGGATTGCTGAGTACGCTCTTGCGAAAAAAGCATCAATCAAACTCAAAAAGAAGTCACCTCTTTACCCTTCGATCCTTCTGAATTTCCAGCACTGCATAATTCCGGAAAAACATTGCATTTGTATGGCTTTTATCAGTTTTCCGATTGTCGCTTTTTTTGACTATAGAGAAGGGACGTTTCGAGGCGTGAAGATAATAGGATTGCCTGAATTCGACCAGATGAAGGATACAGTTTATTTCGAAGGTGTGGAGTATGCTGATGATAGCATATACCTGCTCTATCGAGGCATTACCTATGCACAAGGAAGTCAAGATGAACAGTTGTCCAAGCCCTGTTCTAAATTGATCAGGATGGATTTTTCGGGTAATATTACCGGTTGTTATGAGCTGGATGATTCTTATCGCAAGTTTCAATACAGTAACGGAACGTTCTATTTCGCTTCAGGTTCAAACATTGAGGCTTTGTATTCAATGGATATAGCGAGCCTCAAAACATCAGTGATGTAGCACGCTATAATCTTTCTTTAATGTCAAGAACATCAAATACAAATAGTTATGAACAGAAAACAAATCATCATTCCAATTGTCTCACTTCTCCTCATTTCATTATCTGCATACCTCGTTGTCAGGGGAAATCGTCCTGACACTATCCTGCTGGATGAAAACATTGAAGCTCTTGCCTCGGGTGACGTGTATTACCGTTCCCTATGTATGTTGCCGGGAAAATCTGATGATCCATTAGTGACTAATATGTTTTGCGATGACTCCACAACTCCTTGGAGAATATATGATTGTAGTTATAGTTTCAATTATTGGGGTTACCTTGATCCTATGGCTTACTGTGTCAATTTTGTAGCAACAGACTATCGATGAAGTCCAAGAAACACTTAGTGAAATGAAATGAAACGAAGCGAAAACGATTCACGGTTCGTGTAGCCTACCAACGCATTCAGTGAATCTAAATCTCAAAAATTAAGTTGGTAATCTTGTCTTTGTCTTTTTGGTCCATATCTCACTCTGCACCGCTCACAATATCGCTCGCTATGTGTTATGCTCCTTCTTCAGAGCAAAATCTGTCCTCAAAAGTACCCGCCAATCTTTACCAACTTTTTTTCGCTTCACTAACTTTGCTTCACTAACTTCGCTTCACTTAAGATAAACATATATGAAGAAAGTTGTATTATTTGAATTGATTTCAGTTCTGCCCATCTTCTGTTGTTGTTGCGGACAATCCATAAACGAGTCAAAGGTTTTCAACTATCCCGTGACTATGACAAGTATGCCCGAAATCACGGGAGAACTGTCTCCGGAACTTTTCTCTGAGTTTGATTACCCCACCAGCCAGTATAAGATGATGGGGGATTCCGTGATGTTTGCCAGAAATTTTTCATCCGGCAGTGAATACTTCTTCTCCTTTGTGGATCTTGCTTCTTCTGACACACTCGCCCGGATTTGCAGGAAAGGGAGAGGTCCGGACGAGATGTTGACACCAGTCCCGTTCTTTGATGTAACTGATAATGGCAAAGCCCATATAGTTGACTATGGAACTTCTACATATTATCAGCTGAATCTTACGGAGAGTCTCAAACAGAAGACAATGGTTGTCGATCAAAAATTGGATTTGACACCCGACGGCGTCTTTTCGCCTTTCTATTCCTCGGTCATTCAGAATAAATTATTGTGTTTCAATTCAGTGGTAAATAAAAAGAATGCCAATCTGGATGGTGTGCCTCATTTTTTGGTTTTCGATCTGTCAGATGGACACTGCATCGACACATACCGTTGTTTTGGTGATATCCCGTCCGAACAGAAGGCTGATATGAAGGTCCCTGTTCAGACAACTCTTTATTTCTATTTTACCACCAACCAGCAGACGGGACAATTGTTTTTTGCCAATTTGCGTAATCCACAGATAAATTTTCTTGATTGCAATACCGGTTCCTTACGAGGTATCCGCTTCGGCAGCAAAATGCGACTCAGTCTGAAGAATCCATACAAATGCTTTTATTCAGTTGATTCTGACAGCGAGAGGATTTATGCTCTTTTCTATGGAGAAGAGGTTCTTTCTGAAGAAAAGACAAGCTGTAGCAAACTGTTCGTATTTGACTGGGATGGCAATGTACGTGGTCTGTTCCAATTGGACGGTCGGTATTCCGGATGCGAAGTCGTTGGAGATAAATTGTTTCTGTCCAGTGTAACTATGGAAGACAAATTGTTCTGTCTTTCTCTGGAGGAAATAGCATCAACATTGTAGCTCAAGTCGGTGTCCTGTGAAGTTTCAGGAGAAAGCTCGGGAGAAAGCTCGGGAGAAAATCTCTTAACAGGGAATAATACATAGCGGGTGGATTATCGGTCTTTCGGCCTTAATCCACCCGCTATGTAATTATGCGGAGAAACTAATCCGCAATTCGGGGATTACATCATTCCTCCTGCGGGCATTGCGGGAGCTGCGGGAGCGGGCTCAGGGATATCCACGATGCCGCATTCAGTGGTGAGGAACATACCGGCTACAGAAGCTGCGTTCTCAAGAGCCACGCGTGCAACTTTGGTGGGGTCGATGACTCCGGCTTCGAACATATTCACATATTCGCCCGTTCTGGCGTTGTATCCGAAGTCGCCTTTGCCTTCCTTGATTTTCTGGATGATGACGGCTCCGTCCACACCTGCGTTCTGAGCAATCTGACGGAGAGGCTCCTCAATGGCCTTTGCCACGATGTGAATTCCTGTCGTCTCATCATCATTGTCTCCCTTGAGTCCGGCGAGAGCCTCAGCTGCACGGATGTATGCCACTCCGCCTCCGGGAAGATAGCCTTCCTCCACGGCTGCGCGTGTAGCATTGAGGGCGTCCTCCACGCGATCCTTCTTTTCTTTCATCTCAACCTCAGTGGTAGCTCCTACATAGAGGACTGCCACACCGCCGGCGAGTTTGCCGAGACGTTCCTGAAGTTTTTCCTTGTCATAGTCTGACTTCGTAGTCTCTATCTGCTTGCGGATGAGTTCTGCGCGTTCCTTGATTGCCTGAGCGTCACCGTTGCCGCCCACGATGGTGGTGTTTTCCTTGGTGATGGTGACTTTTTCGGCCTTGCCCAGCATATCAGGTGTGGCATTCTCGAGGGTGAAGCCACGCTCTTCGGAAATCACCTGCGCTCCTGTGAGTGTGGCGATATCTTGAAGCATCTCCTTGCGACGGTCTCCGAAACCGGGAGCCTTGACAGCGGCAATCTTGAGTGTACCGCGGAGCTTGTTTACAACGAGAGTCGTGAGAGCTTCGCCGTCCACATCCTCAGCGATGATGAGCAGTTCCCTTCCTTCGCGGGCAATTGGCTCGAGAATGGGGAGAAGATCCTTCATCGTGGAAATCTTCTTATCGGTGATGAGTATGGAAGGGTTGCTGAGTTCGGCCTCCATCTTGTCTCCGTTGGTCATAAAGTAAGGGGAGATATATCCGCGATCGAACTGCATTCCCTCAACCACTTTCACTTCGGTGTCGGTACCCTTGGCTTCCTCCACGGTGATGACTCCGTCCTTGCCGACCTTGGCCATAGCATCGGCGATGAGCTTGCCGATATAACTGTCATTGTTCGCAGAAACTGTTCCTACCTGTTCAACCTTCGAATAGTCGGTTCCTACCTGCTGGCTCTGCTTCTTGAGATCTGACACAACTGCAGCGACGGCCTTGTCGATTCCACGCTTGAGGTCCATAGGATTGGCCCCTGCGGTGACGTTCTTGAGACCCACATTGATGACTGCCTGGGCGAGAACGGTGGCTGTAGTGGTACCGTCGCCGGCCTGCTCGTTGGTCTTGGAAGCCACTTCCTTGACCATCTGTGCGCCCATATTCTCGAACTTGTCCTCAAGCTCGACTTCTTTGGCCACAGTGACTCCGTCCTTGGTGACTTGAGGAGCACCGAACTTCTTGTCGATGACTACATTGCGTCCCTTGGGCCCGAGAGTGACCTTGACTGCGTTTGCGAGAGAATCAGCGCCCGCTTTCATCTTTGAGCGGACGTCAACGTCGAATTTAATATCTTTTGCCATAATGATTCCGTAAAATAAACTGATAAATAAGTTTTGTCAAAGAAAAAAATCAAAGAGATATATCAAAGAGAAATGTCAAAGTGATATGTCAAATGAACTAGATTATTGCCAGAATGTCGGACTGCTTTACGATGAGGTACTTCTTGTCCTCAACAGTCACTTCGGTACCGGCGTATTTGCCGTATAGGACTTCGTCTCCAACCTTTACTTCCATAGGCTCATCCTTCTTTCCGGGACCTGCTGCAAGTACTTTTCCCTGCTGGGGTTTCTCTTTTGCCGTGTCGGGAATGAATATTCCCGAAGCTGTCTTGGTCTCCGCCTCCTTGGGCTCAATCAGGACTCTGTCTGCTAATGGTTTAATCATAATTTTAATTTTATCTACTTTTTTGAATTGTTTGCTGGAGTATGCCCGTTTCTGCGGGACAGCGCTGGAGAAAATATCAACGTCTGTGCCAGTGACAAAATGTCACATTTGCGCGAATCACTTGCGTAGGTGCCAAGATTTGAGGCGGTATCGGAGTGTGGAGTAGGGGATGCCGAAGATGCGGGTCAGGAGACGTATGTTGGCTTTTGGGTATTCTTCAAGGATTTGGAGGATTGATTCCATTTTCTGGTTGGAATTCATAGAGGGGATGGGTATTCTGGAGTTCCCTTTTATAAAATCTACGATTTGTTCGTCGGTGGTTGGCACTTTTCGCGAGTGACTCGTGTTGGCGGTGTTGGTGCCAGAATCATCGAGGTCGGAGGATTCGCGGCTGGTGCGCCGGGTAAGGGTCTCAAGATATTTATTGCGACAGATGAATAGTGCTTCCACGATGTTTCTGGGAAAGATTTCCGGTGGTGGGATGATGAGGCCTTGTGGGTTCATTTTCCAGCCTTCGGGAAGCTGCTCCCGTATGGGGAGGTAGGCGCGAGCTAAACTTGCCGGGATATTGTGGCGGGTGTAGATACCTTTCTGGATGTCTGTGGCCAGGTCGAAGACGAAGCGGGCGCTGCTGAATGGGTAGTCAAGGTAATTTTGGGAAATGCCGTGGTGGAGGATGTTGCGGATATGGTAACAGATGCAGTCTTTGACGTCGTCGATGTCCTTGAGGATTCCGTGTTTGAAGGTGCGGGTGCCGAGCGTGCCGTGAACTTGGTAACGGCGGTTGTGGTATTGGGTTATGCTTAGGCGAAAGTGGTGTTTGAAGTTGGTACGTTGGGCTTCGGTCGGGAAGATTCCGTTGATGTGCAAGTGGTTGTTGAGGATTATGACCGAGAGAATTTGGATGCCCGTGGCTCGGGCGCTGAGCCACAGGCGGTTCCAGATGTTGGTTTTGTCAAATGTATCGTAAAACATATCCTGCTGGAAGTTTCCGCGCAGATAAAGATGTTGGCACTTGCGCGAGTGACACGCGTCACTAATTGGTGTGTTTGGGTTGATGTTGGTCATAGTATAAGTTATTGTAGTATAAGTTTTTGTATATATCTCTGCGGTGAGAAGTCAGATGATGATGCCCATCGGAAAGGCATGGTAGTAGAGAAGAACATGGTAGTAGTAATACGGAAGTTCTTGCGATGTGACGCGAGTCACTTGCGTGAGTGCAGACTTCATTTTTCATAGCTTTGAAGTTGAATTGGTTACATATGAATAACCCGCGTGGGGATGGATGGCTTCGGTGACTTTGCCTGAATGGATAATACAAAGGAGTATTGAAACTTGTGTGGTGCCAAGTTTGCAGATACTCCCCCACTCAATCTTTCACGCACACCCTTTACCTTTACCTTTACCTTTACCTTTATCTTTATCTTTACCTTTACCTTTATCTTTATCTTATCTTCAAGCGGCACTTGCACTTACACTTGAACTTGCACAGGCACTTGCATTTGCACTTGCACTGGCATTTGCACTGGCATTTGCACTGGCATTTGCACTTGCAAACTCTGCGTATAGAATAAGTAGAAGTGCTCCTGCTGGAGACAAAAATAAGGATTCTTTTTGATGGTTCTTCTGGAGGATGAAAAAATAGTTGGCACTTTGCGCAAGTCACTCGCGTATAACACAGTTGTTGCTTTCGTAAATTTCCTCCACTTTGTTTTCGGGGTCGATGATGACCTTGAGACTTTCCGGTGATGAGTTTTCGGGCAGGGGAAGGGAAATGGTCGCTGTCTTGGGAGAAAGGTCAACAGGGGCTTTGATGGGCGGGATGGTGCCGGCGGCCACGATTCTGCCTTTCGAATTCATCAGAACGATGTCCATAGTCTCACTGTCCACGCCGCCTATGTTGTGTACTGTAACTTCCACCATTCCGTTCTTCAATTCAATGTCCTCGGTACTGATTCCTATGTCTGGCAATAGGTTGAAGTCACGGCCTTCTCCCTTGAGTTTCATTTCGATACAGTATTCTTTTCCTGCTGGGATGGTAAGACTGATGCGACGGTCGCGGCCGAAGCGGTGGGTTCTTGTCTTCCCCTCCGCGGTGAGTTCCCAGTCTCCTCCCAGCAGCTCTACACCTATCATATCCACTTTCATCGGCTTCTTGTCCGTGTTGTAGAAATCAATCTTGAAGGCCTTCTTGCTACGGTCGTGCACAAAGATGGCCACCTTCTCGGCATCCCTGTCTCCCGGGAACTCCCATCTGAAGAGGTTCCCGGGCACCATCTGCTGGCTGCGGTTCATTCCGATTCCTCCTAGTCTGACAGTCTGTATGTAATTGACGTCAAAGGAGAGACGGTCAATCCAAATGCTTCCTTCCGTGGTGATGAAATCTCTGTTGAAGTAGTTGCGCAATATCTGTCGACCTCTGGTGACGCTCTGCTCTCTGGTCATTTCGGGACTCCACCAGTCGGAAACTCTGTCGATCTCGGCATATTTCTCTTCACCGGTCCAGGCGTATGCATAATTGTAAAGAGCTCCGAGATAGCCTATTCCCCAGCTGATAGGCTCGTCTGTGGCGTAATCCAGTTCAGATGGAATCACTACCTGTCCGGATTCATCATATCTCTTGTGGGCGAGTATGGAGTCAGCGTATCTGAGCATAAATTCTCGTGCCGCCGGGTTGCCGTAGAATTCGCCGAGCATCAGGGCCGGACCTGTATGGAAATTTTCCCGATACGATGACATAGTCCAAGGCCATTCCTCCGCGAGCCGTGTTGCGCTCCAGTAGTCGGAACGAAAGTGCAGATGTCCTGCCTTGTTGATTCCCATCACCCAGTCGCGAATTGTCCTGGTGTTTTCCATAAGGCGTTCCGCCTGACGGGGATTACCTGCTTCCGTGTAATTGATTTGGCAAAGCGTGTTTTCTCCCTCCTCGTATGTGTGCAGGCCATCGGTCATTATTGTGCTGACGCCGTTTGTGAGCGTGCCTTCCCGATCGACAGCATCCATAAACAGATGCAGGGATGTGGCAACTTTCTCTCTGATGTCACCGATATAATATAGGCCGGGGAAATGGTTGGTGAGATCTGTGTCATCCGAGATACCGCCGCCGAATTCCCCATAATCAAGCTGCCTGTTGTCGATATACCATTCTATGATTTCACGGTACTTCTTGAGGACTTCGAGTTGGACGAACGCCCATTCAGGGATGTTTGCCGGGGCAACCGGCTCGATGTAGTCAAGAGGTGACTGCCCCGGATAGTACAGGTTCCAATAGCGTCTGTAAAGCTGGTTGTCCGGTTCAATCTTTATGAGGTCATTGAGGTCGCGGTCCACCTGCTCGAATTTACTGTAACGGCGGCTTGATGTAGATTCCTCCACAAGCATAGCATAACCGTCACGAACCTGTGCGAAGCGGTCCTCAGCGTGTTCCTTCTTTGCTTCCTCCTTGTTTTTGAACACTAGGGTAATGCCTGTCCCCTTGAGGCTCCGGGCATCAAAGTCGGCGCTTCCGCCCGCGAAGGTGATGTACAGTGGTTCATCGTCCGGGAGGATTCTGTCTCTCAGGTCCAGCCAGAGGGTGCGCTTCTCTCCCGGTCTGACGCTGAAAGAGAAATCGAACATATTGCGCATTTTCCAGATAGGGTCCTTTACCTGTATGTTGATGGGAATCAGTCCATCCTTCACCGGTTCGACGTCAAGTGCCGGCAGGTCGATGAGTATGCCGTCCAGACCGCCACGGATATTTCTCCAACTGGTACTGCCGTCGCGTGGACCGTCCCAGGTGCCTTCAGACGTGGTGTTGGAAATGGTAACTTCCTGATTGATGTTGATATCCCTCCAGTCACTGGGAATTACGACGTGTACTATGGGGAGATTGTCCGTTGATGCGGAACTTGCTGATGAAGAGCTTGCTGATGCGGAACTTGTTGATTCAGAACTTACTGATGAAGAACTTGTTGATGCAGAGCTTGCTGATTCAGACATTGCTGGTGACGGAATCTGCTGGCGGGGGGTCTGCTGGCGGGGGGTCTGCTGGCGGGGGGTTTGCCTGCGGGCAGCCTGTTGTGCCCTGCCAAGAAGCATCTGCCTTTCCTGAGGATCGAAACGGCCCTCTATGAACTTTCGCACCTCCACCAGCTGGGGAAAGTTATAATCTTGAAAATCATCGAGCATATAGCTCAGGCGGGTTATACCTGCGGGAGCCTCGCCCGCGTGTATATAATAAGTGTCCAGCTCCTGAATGGGGGTCTCCTGTACTTCATTGGTAAAGACAAGTGTTTTTCCCTGAACAGGTTCCGCAAGTTTGTGAAAGCTGTGCTGAGTGCCCTGGGCTTTTGTGTCGAAGGTATTGTCAGCACTTCCGTCCAGGTTTTCGCTTATGCCCAGCTTTCCGAAGGCGCCACCGCTCATTTCTACGTAGTTCCAGAGTTCGTCGGGCATATTGTATCGAATCTGAATTCCTGAACTTGAATAGCAGTCCCAGTCCGGAAGTTGGAAATAGTCGTTGCGCCCCTCTATGCGTGAACGGTTGTAAACTCCTGGCCAGGTTGTCTCTCTGATACCGTCGTTACCTTTGTACCACCATCTTTTGAGGTCATAGCTCTCCAGAATGCCTACCTTGCGTACAGTGGTGGATGCATCGGTGAGGTATGGAGGCATCTGAGTGTCGAATCCGTAATAGTGAAGCCACTTTCCGGATGTGGTTTGATCCGAGAAGGAACGTCTTGCTGCGGGGATGTCCGGAACCTCATTTCCGGCTATTTCGCCAATAATATTGTCGTCAAGTGCTTGCGAATAGATGCGGAGCTCATCAATGTCTCCGCCTCGCTGCATATTGTAAGCACTCTGTACCTGATATGGGGAGATAATGCGTGAGTGCGGGCCGAATTGGTCCAAGCCGGTGTTCAGCACTACACTTGTGTCTTTTCTGGCAATCATTTGCCCGTTGAAATACAGTTTGATTCCTTTGTTCTCGTCCCAGCTGAAAGCGATATGTGACCATTCGTCGGGTTCGGGAAGCCGTTCCAACGAAGTGGATACGCGCACGCGTACGAGATTGTTGTCAGTGACGAATGCGTCCAGGCCGTGACCGTTGTAGTCTATCCGCAACCATACCATATCCCAGCTGCTATGGTCTGAAAAGCTGACACGGAAGATGGGGAATTCTGTGGGGCCGTAGGGTTCGTGCGCCCTCCACCAGAATGCAAGGGTGCCTCTTTCAGAAAAAATGTTGCCCGGAGCTTTGTATGCCAGGCGCTGTCCGAGTTCACAACGTATGCCCTTGCCCTTCTGACCGTCATCGATAATGGAAACATTGCTGACAAAGGAGGGTGATTCCTGTCCGGCTGCATAATCAGCCTTGACTTGATTGTCTCCCGATAGATAGAAAAGAAGGGATGAATTGTCCTGTGAATAGCAATGAATAGTCAAAAGAATTGACAATAAGGCAATTAGCTTAAATCTCATATTGTGGTCGGTTTCAAATATGGTGCAAGTTATTAAAAAAAACACAAAAAGTATTGCAGATTCAAAAATAAGCTGTACATTTGCATCCCCTTTCGGAAGAGAGGGCACGCAAAAGTTCTTCGAAATACAAAATTTGAAAATTTTTCAAAAAAAGTTTGCAGATTCAATTTTTTGAATTACCTTTGCAATCCCATTCGCAAGGATGGTGGCGGATTCAGCCGAAGAGGCTGGTTTTTTTAGCGCCAAATTTGAAAGAGTTCTTTGAAAAGACTGATAGGAAAGTACAAGCAAGTACCGAGAATACAATAATCGAGAGCGTTGATTTCTTTTGGAAATTTTAAGCGTCAGGCATCAAGCTTAGAAGTATA
>DCIN01000061.1 GCA_002315815.1 Bacteroidales bacterium UBA1725
TGCTATTGCTTGCGGCACACCTCCGGAAGGGTTCAGCCGATGGACTTTGCGTCTGATATCAGAGAGGGCTGTCGAGATGCAAATCATCGATGCAATCTCGCACACCCAGGTGGGACGCATTCTAAAAAAAACGAATATAAGCCTCATCTGAAGAAGATGTGGTGTATTCTTCCCCAGCAGAATGCTGCTTTTGTGGCTGCGATGGAGGATGTACTGGAAGTGTACTCCAGACCTTATGATTCTCAATATCCTGTCGTGTGCATGGACGAACAGCCTATTGAACTGCATCTGGATGCTCGAGAGCCCATTCATCTTTCTGAAACGAATAATTCTGAAAAGGTTGATCACGAATATGTCCGCAAAGGAACCTGTTGCGGATTTATGTTTACTGGCAATTCTCCATTGGAGATGCCAGAACCAGACTCAAGCATTTGTATCCTACTATAAAAATCCATGTTTAGATGTTACACGCTACTAGAGTAATACCATATTGGATACTATTCCGGTATTTTATATGAGATACTCCTGCCAAACTGGTGATTCTTGAGACTCTTGACGCAGAAGATCAAGTTCAATCCTATAGGAGTCACTTACAACCCCGCTACAACGCACTGTAGCGGGGTTTTCATTTTTGAGGCTAACATTTGGCACACATATCTCAGGAAGGTGCTAATCCCTCTATAGATTGTCAATACTATCAAGAACTGAATGCGGTAAGATATCAAGTCCAAAATATAGATGATTTCCTGAATATCCCAGAAAATTTACGTATTTGATGAGCGTAGAATAATTGGATTTGGCCAAGGATGAGTCTTTCGATCCAAATGAATCAAAGCATATAGCTTCGTGATGTGCAATTCTGTTACGAAAGTCTTTTATGGTCAAAAGCTCATTATATATAGCCCTTTGTCCCAGTCCAACTTCCTTTTGTGGAAAAATCTTCAATAACGACTGTCCACCTCTACGAAATGGGACTTTTGTAAAAAGATAAGTCCAAAAGCCAAAGGTAACAGAGGATGCTATTCTATCACTGCTATATCTGCCAGATTTATCTAAATCATTAATTGTCTGTAGCACTGATATTTTTTGAGGGTGAAACTCCAACATACCACCAGTGCCTAACTGATTTCTGATCCAATCATTATCATTGAAATATGCACGATAATGAGTATCTATTGCGTTTCTTAAAACAACCTCAAAGATGTTGAGCATGCCATAAAATTTTTGGCATAGTTTTACATTGTACCTGTACAACGTAAGAGCTTTACCAGTGTTATTCCCACAAGCCTGCAAGTATTTGTTAAGTCTCGCAGCAGAAAAGGCTTTTTCGTACTCCCAATATTTCATATCTTTCTAACACTTTTTGCAAATATACAATATTTTAGTACCTTTGCGTTGTAATCCCCGGATGTCCCTGAGAAATCAAACATTCGGGTTTAGTCTTTTTATTGTCATTGGGGAATTCGCGTAAGGGATGACAACTATAATGTACCCCAAATTTCGGACAGTGAGTTAAGTCAAAAAATAGATATTTTTTCCTGCTGTATGTGAGCGTGATGCTCATCATTACATTTCTGCAGCAGGAATTTGTCTTGTTGCCCGAACTTCAGAATCTTGATCTTATCGGTGAAAACACCAAAGCGGAGTTACTGGAAAATAATCAGAAATGGAGATGGATGGAATTTGTCTGCTGATTTGCAGATGAACCGGATTTTGTGTATGTTTGATTCTCGATGTTCGAGAGTGTAATAAACCGGATTAATGACATAGTCTGGAGTCCTGCTTTGGTTGTGCTTCTGGTTGCTGCCGGATTGTATTTCTCCATACGCACGCGCTTTGTTCAGTTGAGGCGGATAGGACTGATGGTCCGCCTGCTTTTTACCAGGCCATCAGGCAAGATGTCTTCCTTCAAGACTTTCTGTCTGGCTCTGTCGGGAAGAGTCGGGACCGGCAATGTCGTGGGAGTTGCCACGGCCATAGCTCTGGGAGGTCCCGGTGCAATATTCTGGATGTGGGTCATCGCTCTTCTTGGAGCATCCACTGCCTTTATGGAGTCCACCCTTGCCAGAATGTACCGCTTCCCCCATAAGGACGGTTGGCGTGGAGGTCCTGCTTCATACATCGAAAAGGGCCTGGGTCTCAAATGGTTGGGAACTATTTTCGCCATAGTCACCATTCTGGGCTATGGACTGTTGATTGTGGCGGTGCAGGCAAATGGAGTCTCATCTGCTTTCAGCAACTCATTTTCCGTTCATCCCGCCGTCACTGGTGTGATAACTGTGGCGTTGCTTTTCGCCGTGACCATAGGGGGGATGAAGCGTATCGCCAATTTTGCATCGGTGGTCACTCCGTTTATGTCGGTGGCATATGTTCTGATGGCGTTGATTATCATTATTGCCAACATTGATCAGGTTCCCGGTGCTTTCTCCGCCATATTCAAATCTGCCTTGGGCTTCGATCAGGCTCTTGGCGGAATGCTCGGCAGTGCAATTGCAATGGGCGTGAAGCGTGGTCTGTTTTCGAACGAGGCCGGGCAGGGAGGGGGTGCCATAGTCTCCGCTATGGCTGAGACCGACCATCCCGCAAAGCAGGGACTCGTACAGTCTTTTTCCGTTTACATCGATACCCTGCTGGTATGCACGTCCACGGCATTGATGATTCTTTGCACAGGTCTCTACAACATTTTCGACCAGAAGACGGGAGAGGCAATCGTCCTGAACGCGCCCGAACTCGGCAACAACTATGTTGCCTATACACAGGCGGCCATTGACACTGTCTTTCACGGTTTCGGAAGTGCATTCGTGTCCGTGGCCCTGGCCTTTTTTGTATTCACTTCCATCCTGGCATACGTTGTCTATGCAGATTCCAGCATCACCTATCTGTGCAGGACGGCGGGGCATTCCGAAAAAACCCGGAACATCTGCAACTACCTCTATATGGCAGGTGCATTCGGGATGATAATGTTCGGATCCCTGTCCACATCCACTACTGCCTGGACCTTGGGCGACATCGGACTGGGCCTCACAACTTGGATAAACGTAATCGCTCTCCTCATCCTGTGTCCCAAGGCCCTGGAGTCCCTGAAGAATCTGGAGAACAGCATATAATCACTTTCGATATGATAACCAATAAGGTCAGTGTCATTATTGTTGCAATTTCAATTTCAATTGCAACTTCAATTGCAACTTCTGCCGTTGTCCCGGCCATAGCCGATACCGGATCCGGACCCGCTGCCGGTAACAGGCCCGCTGTCACAGCCGGACCCGCTGCCGGCATAGATATGACAAAGGTTGAATATGAGCGATTCCGTGAACCCGACCGTGAATTCCGGGGAGTGAGGTTCATTTCCATTCCTCTCGACAGGGCTACCGAAGAATCTATGAGAGCCTCCGTGGAGAGGGATTTCAAAACTGACCTCTGGGGGTCTTTCGTTCTGATTCCAGGCGGAGGAAGCACGGAAGGATTGAGCGAGGATTATCTCAAGTTCTCGCGCCGCAAAGCCAACCCCGACGGGACGGCATATCTGAGTGATAATTACTTCAAGCTCTACAGGGCCGCTATTGAGAAAGGACTGGAACTGGGGTTCAGGTGCACCACCCTGTATGATGAGTGGGAGTATCCGAGTGGTATGGTAGAGGGCCTTTTTTACAGCAGGTATCCCGATGACTGCTCAAAGAGCCTTGAGATGGAGGAACAGGATTATTCCTTGTCCAAACCCGTGACAGCTTCTCTGTCAATGCCAGAAAACGGTATCTATATGGGATCAGTCCTTATGAACCTCGATACCAAGGAGAGAAAGGATGTCAGCTCCAGCTTCAAGTCAGGCAAGCTTGAGTGCAGACTGCCTGTAGGCAACTGGAAGCTTATGCTTTTCTGGCTCGATTCGAGTTTTACCCCCAACTCCAGCAAGGGCGGTTTCGTGGACTATCTGGACAGAGAGGCCGTAGCCAAATACATAGACCTCAATTTTGAGCCATATTGGGAGCATCTCGGCGAGTTCTTCGGCACCGTGATAGAGCGCACTTTCTATGACGAGCCAACTATGATGCTCAACGGCGGCCGTATGTGGACTCCGGGATTCAACAAAGGATTCAAGGAGAAATACGGTTATGACCCCATCACCCTCTATCCTGCCCTATGGTACAGCATCGGGGATGAAACGGCTGCGGCCCGCAACGCTTTGTTCGGATTCAGGACCGATCTTTTCGCCGAGAACTACATAGGACAGGTGTCGGAATGGTGCAGGAACCACGGCATCAAGGGAGGCGGCCATCTGGATCAGGAAGAGACCCGCAATCCCGTCGGGGCCAACGGTGACCTTATGAAAGCGTTCAAATATCAGGATGTTCCGGCTACGGATGACATATACTATCCCGGCCGGTCCAATGTCGGCTACAAGATTGTGTCATCTTCCGCCTACAATTGGGACAAGCCTGAGATGTTCACAGAGACTTTTGCCGCCTACAGCAGGCCGCAGTATGCCGCACACACTCCGGAGAACTATATGAGAGTTTCTCTGGACCAGATGGCTATGGGAACCAACATCCAGATAGAGTTTGAGAGGAAGTATGAAAATGTGGACAGATTTCTGGGCCGTGGCGGGTATATGCTCCGCGGCGGAAGACACGTCTCCGATATTGCCGTCATCTATCCCATTGCATCCCTCCAGGCTGCATACAGTTTCCCCAGCAAGACCCAGAACGGTCACTATTATGCGTATATGGGAGGAATAGTGCCTGCTGAAACGGATTATATGGATGTGGGCGAGAGTATATTCCGTGGTCTGCATCTCGATTACACCTACCTGCACCCCGAGGTCCTCGTGGAGAAATGCACTGTCGAGGGCAATGAACTGAAACTCAACAATACAAACAACTGGGAGCAGTACAAGTTGCTTGTGATTCCCGGAGGCGACACCTTCTCTGCGGATGCCGCCGCCAAGGTGCTCGAATTCTACCGTGCGGGCGGACAGGTCCTTGCCACCAGCAAACTTCCAACCAAGTCGGCCGAGTTCGGCAGGGACGCTGAAGTTCGCGATATGGTGTATGAGGTGTTCGGAATGTCCGACATCAGGCCTATGACTTGCAGCGTGCGCCACGCATCCTACAGGTTCCTCAACATCTTCTCCAACAGAAATGACAGGGGAGGATGCGGATACTTCATAGCCCAGCCCTACACGTCAGTGCTCGAACAACTTATCAATCAGATTATTCCCGTCAAGGATGTGGATATGGGCGTAGCTCCCGAGTACTATGTGAAGATGGACCACGATTATGCCGGAGCAATCACATATACCCATAAGGTCAGGGGTGGCAAGGATATCTATTTCTTTGCGAATTCCACCGACTATCCTATGGAAAGCACGTTTACCGTGCGTGGAGAGAAGAACTCGATGGAAGTATGGGACCCCCATACTGGAGAACGGGAGACACTCGAATTCCGGAAGACCGGAAAGGGCGGGACTCAGTTCAAACTGTCCCTCGATTCTCTTAAAGGCCTTTTTGTCGTAGCAGAATAAGCAATCATAATAAAGTGAATCTCAAAAAGAGGCTTCATAGAAATAGAAAATATGAAAAGAATTACATTTTTTCTGGCAATCTCATTTGCTGTCATCGCGTGCAGCTCCTATGATGCTGTCACAGTCATTGAGGATGCCGAAACCTACACAATGGACAACGGCATAGTGGCCGCAAGGGTTTCCAAGGTGACTGGCGATCTCGTGTCCTTCCGTTACAAAGGCGAGGAGATGTTTGCAACTGCTCTCGCCTCCGACAAGCCGATCGAACCCCTTTCCGAGGACAATCCCGGAAATCCCAACTGGAAGACTCCCACCATTTCGGGCAAGGCTCACGGCTACTGGTCACACGATGCAATGGGAGTGCGTGGCTCCGAGCCTGCAATTCCCTCTGTCAGCATTAACCCTTCGAAGAACGGAGGAAGGATTGCGGAAGTTTCTGTCAAGGCCATATCCAAAGGAAGGCGTCTGGGCACCGGTCCCGGAACCGATCCTGCCTCCGGCAACCTCGCCGTTGACATTGACATCAGGTACACTCTCGAAAGGGGAGCATCAGGAGTCTATACCTACTGCATCTTCAATCATCCTGCAGATTATCCCCTCGGTCAGTTCGGGGAAGCTCGTTATTGTGCCAAACTTGCCCCTGAATTTGACTGGATGAGCGTGGACAAGGACGTCGATTTCTACTATCCCACGACTCATAATGCCGGAGACAAATATGTCTATACCGCAGTCCAATCGGAGAATCCTGCGTTCGGATGGTCCAGCACAACAAAGAATGTCGGCCTCTTTTTCATCAACCCTTCGATGGAATATATGAGCGGCGGTCCCACCAAGGTCGAGTTTATGGGTCACAGGAACACCAGCCGCGAGGCTGAGGGCTGCGTCCTCAATTACTGGAGAAGCAGCCACTACGGCGGCGCGAGCGCAAGCATTGCGGAAGGGGAGGAGTGGAACAAGATTATCGGTCCTTTCTTAATCTATGCCAATGCCGGAGAAGGACACGATGCGATATATGCAGATGCAAAGGCCCGGGCTGTCAAAGAGCAGCAGAAATGGCCCTACAAGTGGATGTCCGATCCCAATTACTCCAAAGCGAAGGACAGGTGCAGCGTCTCCGGAAGATTTGCGGTGAATGACTCTCTTTTTTATGGAACTTTCGCGAATCTGTACGTCGGCCTCGCACACTCTGAATACGTCGAGCCGGGCACAGAGAACCACGGGCAGAGGATGATAGGCTGGCAGCGAGATGCAAAGCACTATCAGTTCTGGACAGTCGGAAACGAGGACGGGAGTTTCCTCATTGACAAGGTGATTCCCGGTGAGTATTGTCTTTATGCCTTTACCGACGGCATCCTGGGCGAGTATGTCAAGGCTGACGTGAAGCTGGAAAAGGGAGAAAAACTCAATCTTGGCACTTTGGAGTGGATTCCTGTCCGCAAGGGTGAGCAGATATGGGAGATAGGTATCCCCAACAGGAACGGTTCCGAATTTTATGGGGCGGACCAGCGCAGAGACCCCGAACTTCCAATCAAATATGCGGTATATTTCCCCGAAGATATCACATACACCGTCGGAAGCAGCGACTTTGCAAAGGACTGGTTCTTCATACAGGTTCCGCACAACACCGACCCTGATGTCAAGCCCCTGCCGTTCTTCGGAATCAGGGCAAACGGCAATGCGACTCCATACACCGTCAAATTCAATATGGACGAGTCCGTTTCCGGTCTGGCCACTGTCAGGATGGCTCTCTGCGGTGTGTCGTCAACTCATCTTACCGTAGTCGTGAACGGCAATGACCTCGGCCCTTGGAAACTGCTTCAGACAGGCGACAATGTAATAGTGCGTCACGGTTCCCACGGAATATGGCACGAGGAGGAGTTCAGTTTCGATGCCGGACTTCTTCAGAAGGGAGAGAACAGCATCAGTCTCATACTTCCTGCAGGCGAGCTCAATTCCGGCATAGTGTACGACTACCTCAGACTCGAAATTTCGTAGAAAATTCGTATCTTTGCACCTTGCGAATATAGAAAGTCTAATACTGATAAAAATGATTTACACGAAAGAAGTGCAGCAGATGTGCTGCGTAGCAAAAGGCGCAAATCACGCCAATGCCCCCATTCCCGAAGAAGGCAAATGGGTGCATGCCAAGGAAATAAAGGATATTTCCGGACTTACCCACGGAATAGGCTGGTGTGCTCCTCAGCAGGGATGCTGCAAACTCACGCTCAATGTCAAGGACGGAATCATCGAGGAGGCTCTCGTAGAGACACTCGGTTGCTCAGGTATGACTCATTCAGCTGCTATGGCTTCAGAGATTCTTCCCGGCAAGACCCTTCTCGAGGCTCTCAACACTGACCTTGTTTGCGATGCCATCAACACAGCTATGCGTGAACTCTTCCTTCAGATTGTTTACGGGCGCACCCAGTCCGCATTTTCCGAGGGCGGTCTTCCCATCGGAGGCAGTCTTGAGGATCTTGGAAAGAACCTCCGCAGCCAGGTCGGCACTATGTACGGCACCAAGGCCAAGGGCAGCCGCTATCTCGAGATGACGGAAGGCTATTGCACCAAGATGGCTCTCGATGCAAACAATGAGGTCATCGGCTATGAGTTTGTCAACTTGGGCAAGCTTATGGATGCCCTCAAGGCCGGTGCCACAGGTCCTGAAGCCATAGAGAAGGCAAAAGGAACCTATGGACGTTTCAATGATGCAGTTAAATATATCGACCCCCGCAAAGAGTAAGACATTATGGCACTTTTCGAAAGTTACGAGCGCAGAATTGATCAGATCAACGTCGCTCTCCAGAAATATGGTATCAAGGACATCGACGAGGCCAAGGCCATCTGCGATGCCAAGGGCATAGATCCTTACAAGATGTGTGAGGACACCCAGAAAATCTGTTTCGAGAATGCAAAATGGGCTTACGTTGTCGGCGCTGCCATTGCAATCAAGAAGGGCTGCAAGAACGCTGCCGATGCCGCTGAGGCTATTGGTGAGGGTCTGCAGGCATTCTGCATTCCCGGTTCCGTTGCAGACGACCGTAAGGTCGGACTCGGTCACGGCAATCTCGCCGCAAGACTTCTCCGCGAGGAGACCGAATGCTTCGCATTCCTTGCAGGCCACGAGTCCTATGCAGCCGCAGAAGGTGCAATCAAAATTGCGGAGATGGCCAACAAGGTTCGCAAGAAACCCCTCCGTGTCATTCTCAACGGTCTCGGAAAGGATGCTGCCAAGATTATCTCCCGCATCAACGGATTCACTTATGTCCAGACCCAGTTTGATTACTACACCGGAGAAGTGAAAGTTCTCTCTGAAACCAAGTACTCAGAGGGAGTACGCGGCGGTGTACGCTGTTATGGTTCCGACGATGTTCGCGAGGGCGTGGCAATTATGTGGAAGGAAAATGTAGATGTTTCCATCACCGGCAACTCGACCAACCCCACACGTTTCCAGCATCCTGTTGCAGGAACATACAAGAAGGAGCGTGTTCTTGCCGGCAAGCCCTATTTCTCCGTTGCCTCCGGTGGCGGTACCGGCCGTACCCTGCATCCGGACAATATGGCTGCAGGTCCCGCATCTTACGGTATGACCGACACCCTCGGCCGTATGCACTCCGACGCTCAGTTTGCAGGCTCAAGCTCTGTTCCCGCACACGTGGAGATGATGGGCTTTATGGGTATGGGCAACAATCCTATGGTCGGTGCAACCGTAGCCGTAGCCGTAGCTGTCGCTCAGGCAATGTAGCTTGTTTTCAAGGATAATAACTTGACTTCCATTACCTGTAATCTTCCACTGGATTACAGGTATTTTGTTAAATTTGTGGGAATAAACTATCAATAACCAAACAACAATGAGAATCATTAAAACCCTTTTGATCTCTCTTGGCATCTTCTTCTTCGGAGGATTGGCCCTTGCTCAGAACAGAACCGTCACTGGTGTTGTTTCTGATGCAGATGGCGAACCTGTTCCCGGAGTGGCCGTGGTAGCCAAGACTTCTTCAAACACCATTGGCCAGACGACGGATGCCAATGGAAAGTACTCAATCAGTTTGCCGTCATCGGTCAAAACTCTCACTTTCTCCGCTTTGGGATATGAAGAGATTACCTCTGACGTTAATTCTTCAGTATTGAATGTGACGCTTCAGGAATCGGCTCTGTTCCTCGAGGAAGCTGTGTCCATCGGATATGCCAAAGTGAAGAGAAAGGACCTCACCGGTTCTTCCGTTTCTGTGACCGGCGGAGAACTCGCCCAGATTCCTGTCACTTCGGCCGCACAGGCCCTTACCGGAAAGGCTGCCGGTGTCAATGTCGTGACTCAGAGCGGTGCTCCAGGTGCCTCTATCAATATCACGGTGCGTGGCGGTACATCCATCACCCAGTCCACATCTCCTCTCTATATCGTTGACGGATTTGCGATGGAGAACGGACTCCAGACGGTCGATATCAATGATATCGAGTCCATCGACGTTCTGAAGGATGCCTCTGCCACCGCAATTTATGGTGCACAGGGTTCAAACGGTGTGATTCTTATCACGACCAAGTCAGGAAAGGAAGGCAAGACTGTTGTCACATACAACGGTTATGTGGAATTCGAGAAACTCGGCAAGCACATCGACCTTCTTGGAGTGGAGGACTATGTGAAGTATCAGTATGAATTTATGACCCTTCAGGGAAAGATTGACAGCTGGGCATCAATGTTCGGAGGAGATCCGTCAGATCCGTCATTCTATACCGGTGCCTATTCCAACATCACATCCCAGTATTCGGGCAAGACTCCCATAGACTGGCAGAATGAAGTTTTCGGAGGTACCGGCGTAACCCATTCCCACAATGTCAGCATCAACGGAGGAACGGACAAGACCAAGTTCCTCATCTCTTACAACAACAATACCCAGAACGGTATTATGGCAAAGCACGGCTATGTGCGCAACTCGCTCAGGGCCAAGGTTAACCACGAACTTTGGAAGGGCGTGAGACTTGATTTCTCTTCAAGTTTCACAGACACCAAGCTCGAAGGCGGCGGTTCCCTCGGCGGTTCCCTCAAGAAGACCATACTTCAGCCTGTGACAGGAGGAAAGCGTTATACCAACGAGGAGATGCTCTCCCGTGATCTCGGGGAAGAAATGCTTGCCATCGACTCCCAGTATGATCTCAACAACCCCATTCTTGAGAATTCTGCTGTGGATGACCTCAAATATACCCGTCAGTTCAACGTGAATGCAGGAATTGAAATTGATATTCTCAAGAATCTCACCTGGAGAACCGCAGGTAATTACACCTGGCAGCAGGTCCGCAGCGACTACTGGGACAACGGTACCACAAGGTCCGCCCAGAACTACAAGGTGGATACCCAGAAGGGAGTATATCCCTGGGGAAGGCGCGGCAATTCCGAAAGATACTCATATCAGATTACCAATACTCTCAACTGGAACGGTGATTTCGGCCAGCACAACATCAATCTGCTCGCCGGTCAGGAAGTTCTCTTCAACCAGTCCCAGAGCGAGAGCAATACGTATTACGGCTTCCCGGCCAGCAACTTCGGCCTGAATGACATTTCAATGGCCCAGTCATACAGCAGGTCATCCAGCCTGAGCAAGAATTCCATCCTGTCCTTCTTCGCCCGTGCGATGTACAATTATGACGACCGTTATCTCATTACGGCATCCGTCCGTGCTGACGGTTCCTCCAAGTTCGCCAAAGGCAACAAATGGGGATTCTTCCCTTCAGCATCTGCTGCGTGGAGAGTGTCTCAGGAGGACTTCTACCGCAACGGAACTTACAAGAACTTTATGAACAGGCTCAAGCTACGTGTCGGTTACGGTGCATCGGGTAACTGCAATGTCGCCAATAATATGTACGCTACAGATTATGGTTCAGGACATTACGCCATCAATAAGACTGATGTTTCCACCCTTAAGCCAGGTTCTACGGTCGGCAATCCCAATCTCAAGTGGGAGACCACCGCTTCCTTCAACGTGGGTGTGGATATGGGTATCGTCCACGACCGGGTTTCTGTCAGCGTGGACTGGTACAACAATGAGTCAAAGGACCTTATCATCCAGAACAGCATACCTTCATCGACAGGTTACACTTCCCAGTATCAGAACATAGGTTCCATCCGCAACCGTGGCGTCGAGGCTGTCATCAACTCCATCAACATAGAGAACAAGGACTTCCGCTGGTCCACGGATTTCAATATCTCCTTCAACAAGAGCAAAGTGCTTGCGATATATGGAAACGGCGGCGAGGATTATATGACCCGCTCCGCTGAGGAAGGCCATTGCCAGTATATGATAAAAGTAGGCCAGCCTATCGGCCAGTTCTACGGATTCGAGTACGACGGAATCTATACGACCGATGATTTCGTTCAGAATGCCGACGGTACCTACTCTCTCAAACCCGGTGTTCCCTACGACAGCAACCGCAAGCCATCGAGCATCAAGCCCGGTGATTTCAAGCTCAAGGCCCAGACGGACGCGAAGGACGCAAATGGCACATCCACGTTCAACTCTACCAAGAATGACGACAAGGTGGTCATCGGAAACGCTATGCCCATATTCTCTGGCGGTATGACCAACACTTTCACCTATAAGGGATTCGACCTGTCCATATTTATGAACTTCAGCTTCGGCAACAAGGTGTTCAATATGTCGACACAGCGCTTCATAGGACCATACCTCCCCAATCAGACTATGCTTTCGACTATGTCGAAGAGATTCACCCTGATTGACCCTGCCACCGGAAAAGAAACCACCAATCTGGCAAGATTGGCGGAAATCAATCCCAACCAGTATGACGATGACATTATGTGGAGTCTCAACTCTGACAACAAACTCGCCATCACTTGCCCTATGGACAAATATGTTGAGGATGGTTCCTACCTGAGACTCAACACTATAACCTTCGGATACACCATCCCCAAGAAGGTCACCCGTGTTGCTCACATCGAGAACCTCCGCTTCTATGTCACCCTCCACAATATCCACACTTTCACAAAGTACAGCGGATATGACCCCGAGGTGTCCAATTCCAGCAGTATTCTCACTCAGGGTATGGACAGTTCATCATATCCTCGTTCAAAGGGTTGCGTATTCGGTCTTAACCTCTCATTCTAATAGCATACGGATATGAAAAAATATATTGCAATCATCAGTTTTGCTGCGCTTTCTCTGTTTGCGGTATCCTGTGAAGGGTTCCTTGAGATTCCTTCAGAGACCAAGTTCGACAGCAGTTCAATCTTCAGCTCATATGACAAGGCTGAGATGGCGGTTCTGGCTGCATATCCTGCAGGTTATAACCGCGAGATGTGGTATCAGCTCGGTATGGGCACCGACGAGGTGATTTCCACTGAAGGTTCCACAAACTCCAAGAACCAGATAGGAAATTATGTACTCAGTGGCGGAATAACAGGAACATCCACCTACACTTCAGCATATGCGGCCATAGAGTATGCCAATGTCTGCATAGACGGTCTTTCCAAGGTCAATATCAGCGGTATTGACAGGCTTGTCGGTGAGTGCTACTGCATACGTGCGATGGCTTATCTCAACCTTGTCCGTTACTGGGGAGACGTTCCTTACACCACAGTTCCCGTGGCCTCTCTGGAGTCATTCTATTCCTCCAGAGTGAGCAGGGACGAGATTCTTGACGGATGTGTCAAAGACCTTCAGGACGCTGTCAAACTACTTCCTTGGAAGAGCGAGATTTCCGATTTCACTCCTGAGAGATACTGCAAGGAATCGGCCTATGCCCTTCTTGCCAGGGTGGCTCTCTACGATGCAGGATACTCTCTGCGCTGGGATATGAACACCGTTCCCTATGCAGTAGGCAGTGTCAAGATTGCAAAGCGTGATGACTCTGCGAAAGTCAAGGAACTCAACAAGATAGCTATGGATGCCTGCAAGGCGGTGATGGACAGGGGATCATTCTCTCTCGACACCGACTATGCCAACATTTTCCGTGACCTCGTGAACGGAAGATACAACAAGGAATCCATACTTGAGCAGGGCCAGTACGGAACCAACTGCAATGTGGAGACAGGCTATACCAACGCAGCGTTCTGCCACGCCAGCAGTATGTACGGTAAAGCTCAGCCGGCGATGAAGATGAATCCGGCTCTCTACTTCGATTACGAAGAAGGAGACCAGAGACGTGATGTCTCCATCTGCACCTATGCGGTGGACGACAAGAGCAACCTCCATCTTCATCCTTACGGAGGTTTCTATGTTGGCAAATTCCGTGTAAGCTGGAAATCATCCATAGGCACTGCCACCAACAAGAGGGACATCAACTGGCCCTGGTTCAGATATGACCATATCCTCCTTATGTACGCAGAGGCCGCAAACGAATATAACGGAGCACCTACGACAGAGGCCATCAATGCGCTCAAACAAATCAGAATCAGAGCTTTCGGAAGCGAGAGCCTGATTGGGACCATTCCCACCGACCACGACGGTTTCCTTAATGCAATCATCGAGGAGAACAAGCTTGAGTTTGCGGGAGAATCCTGGCGCCGTACTGAGCTTTGCCGCTGGGGTATTCAGTATGAGACTCTTATGGCAACAAAGGACAAGCTCGTGAAGATTGCCGGACGTGAAGGAAAGTATGCCAACTTCGACAGATATCGTGCCTACAAACCCGTGGCCGGAGTTTTCAACTATTCCGACACTGTTGTTCCTTATGTCGGAGCACAGACTTTGGAGGAATTGAACAACAAACTCAGCGCAGATGCTCCGAACTGGACCATAGTCGATATGTACAACAACAAGGTAGCAGCAAATACCGACAGCGCCTTGCAGATGGCGGGGTATTCTTCCGGCGAATGGCAGGGAAATACCGGATTTTCTGATTTGGCCTGGTACAAGGACCTCTTCAGGGGACTCACAAAGAACAAGACCGAAATCTGTCCTTTGAGCCAGACTTCAGTCATAGACGTGAATCCCGGTCTCAAGGATCAGCAGGCACCTGGATATTAGTGTAATTTTTACCAAAACAAAGAGGTCGGCAGAAAAATGTCGGCCTCTTTCTGATATTCACTTAGATACTCCACCGATTCTGTTCAGATACCGCGCAATTCCCAGAAAGCCACCGCCGCCGCAGCTGCGACGTTGAGGGAATCCACATTGTTCTTCATTGGAATACGCACCGTGTAGTCACATTCACAGATTGTTTCGGGAGCGAGTCCGTCCCCTTCCGTTCCCAATACCAGAGCCACACGGTCAATTGCCTTCAGGGCAGGATCATCCAAAGAGATGCTCTGCTCGCTGAGGGCAAGGGCGACGGTTTTGAAGCCATAGTCCCTGAGAGATCCGACAGAGCTGTCCAACCAAGTCCAAGGAATTTGGAACACGGTACCCATAGAGACGCGTACTGCACGACGGTTCAATGGATTACAGGTGGTTCTGGTAAGCAGGACCGCATCCGCTCCCAGAGCCGCAGCCGAACGGAAAATCGCTCCGATGTTGGTGGTGTTGGTAACGCTGTCTATCACTGCCACCTTGCGGGCATCTTTCAGCACACTTTCCACCGTCGGGAGTTCCGGCCTCACCATAGCGCACAGGATACAACGGGTCATTGGGAAACCCGTCAGCTCCTTCAACAGATCGTGGCTGCCTGTATAGATTGGAATGTCTCCATAGATTGAGTGATTTTCCAATCGCTCAATTGTAGGGGCGGCAATACCTCTGATGTGTCTTTCTTCAGTGAGAAGAGCCCTGGGCTTGTACCCTGCATCCAAGGCCAGATTAATGACTTTCGGGCTTTCGGCTATGAATAGTGCCTCATCGACCAGACGTTTGTCGCACAATTGGGCTTCTGTCAGCGACGAGAAGATTTCCACGCCTGAATCCGAAAGTGAACTTATATGAATAATCGGCATATCTCCGCGAAGTTAGCAAGTAAATCCCAAAAGTTTGCAAGAGAGTCTCTTTTGTTTTATATTTGCTATCTCAACGTTGCTCTGGTGGCGTATTTGATAATCAGCAATCACTTTTTCGACATTCAGTAATCAAATAATATGAAAGTAAAACAAATAACTCTGGCATCGGTCTTTATTTTCCTTTTGAGTGCGGTTTCCGTTTATGCTCAGGACAACTGGGATTTCGGTGTCAAGGGGGGCATTGCGCTCAATATGATGCCCCACACCACACTTGACGTAAAGGATGAGTACAAGGCCAATTTCGGATTCCAGGGTGGCGCGTTCGTCAACGTGGCCCTTTCTGATATGATTCTCGCCCAGGTGGAGGTCCTGTACAGCCGTAAGGGTGTGACCACCACCAACCATTTTGGCGAAGATGTTTTCGGTGGTTCTGCACTCACCTACACCCGCAACATCCATTACCTGCAGTTCCCTGTCCTGGTGGGTTTCCATTCCCTTCTGGACAACAAACTGAGTCTTCTTCTGGGCCCCGAACTTGGTGTGTACCTTGGTGACAGAATCAAAACGAACTACGACTCACCGAGTTACAATACGAATAAGTGCAATCCGTTCAATCTTGGGCTCGGTCTGCAGGCAGCGTATTACATAACCGACAATCTTGGAATTGAACTCAAGTTTGACTTGGGCCTGACCCATACTTTCAAGAAACAACCGGAGGGATCAGTGATTCCGGACGACAAGGGACGCAACTCTGCGGTTCAGATGAACATCTGCTACAGATTCGGGTATTGATTCCCCCATTGATTTCCCCATTGATTCCTCGGAAATTTATCCGGAGATTCATCCATAAAATCAGATTATTCAACACTTTTCAGCCATTCAGCTATGAAAAAGACAGCAATTATTCTTGCAACGGTTTTCGTATCGGCAGTATCATTTGCCAAGGTCCCCGGATCAATCAGTGCAAGTGCGGGAGTGGGCATTGAACCCTATTTTTATTCCAGCGGTTCCTGGAATCCCGAATCCCTTTCCGGAGTATTTGTGCGCGCAGACTATGAATTCCATTTCACTCAAGTCAGCGGATTAAGCACCGGTATCCGTCTGGATTATCTCGGTCTCGGTGATTATGCCAAACTGTCAAAAGGTTCTTACACATTCGAGACAAGCTGGAAGAAACTTTATGTCGATGTCCCCGTCAAGTACAATGCGCATTTCGATGGCTTCTACTTCAATGCAGGTCCGATTCTCCGGATTCTTGCAAGCTACAGTTACAAGGAGACTGAAGTCACCACGGGAGAGAGTCAATCTTACAATGAACTGAAAGGGGGTAATTTCAATCTTTTCAATCTTGGGGGAGGTCTGGATTTGGGTTATGTGTTCACTACCGGCATCAGACTTTCGGCAGGTTGTGAGTACTACTTCCTGAACGGTATCAAGAACAGTATTGAAAACGGCCCGGACGGATTCAAGAGTATGTTCATCACTTTCGGTGTGGGCTATTGCTTCTAGTCAGTTCTTCCGCAATGATTATTGCGGCGTTTCCTATGATGCGCTCGCAGGGTCGGTTGGTATAGTATTCCACCGTCCGTTCGCTTGGAACGGGCGGTTCTTTCTTGTCGGCCCTCAACTGCAGTATCTCTCTGCAAACAATGCTTCCGTTCGCTTCCCGGAATTTTTGGGCGAATTGCTGGACCAGAGCGTAATTCGCCGTACGCTCGTCCATATTGCCCGGGTTTACTGCCGGTTTGATTAAACCGGCGATGAAAGTAGTTGCGGACATTGCCCCGCAGACTTCCCTGAGCCGTCCCATTCCTCCTCCGAATCCGGATGCGAGTCCTGCTATTGCTTCTGCCGGAATGTCCATAATATCCTGAAAGGCAAGCAAAACTGACTGACAGCAGTTGTAGCCGTCACGGAAGAAGGCTCTTGCCATCCTGCTTCGTTCTTCCGGATCGATCTTGGTGTGAACGGACATATTTTGTTCCTGAATAACATTCAATGTTGTCACAAATATAGGAAAATGATAAAAAATGATTAAATTGCAAGGAAAATAAAAGAGAACCGTAATGCCAGTATTGAAAGGTAAGATTTCTCAGGTAATAGGTCCTGTCGTGGACGTTCATTTCGAAGGCGGACTTCCGTTGATACACGAAGCCCTTGATGTGAAAAAACCGGACGGACGCACTCTTGTCATTGAGGTGCAGCAACACATAGGAGAGGATACAGTCCGTTGTGTTGCAATGGATTCCACTGACGGACTCCAGAGAGATATGGATGTAGAAGGAACCGGATCGGCCATTTCTATGCCTGTCGGCCCGCAAATACGCGGCCGCGTGATGAATGTCACAGGTGAGTCGATAGACGGACTCGGAGATTTCTCCAGGGACAATGTCCTTCCCATTCACCGCGAACCTCCCAAATTTGAGGAACTGACCACTTCGCAGGAGGTACTTTACACCGGCATCAAGGTCATCGACTTGCTCGAGCCCTATCTCAAGGGTGGAAAAATCGGCCTTTTCGGAGGAGCGGGTGTAGGTAAGACCGTGCTTATCAAGGAACTCATCAACAACATAGCCAAGAAGCATAACGGTTTTTCTGTATTTGCCGGTGTGGGCGAGCGTACCCGTGAGGGCAATGACCTTCTGCGCGAGATGATTGAGTCCGGAGTCATCAAATACGGCGAGGAGTTCAACAAGGCTATGGCAGAAGGTCAGTGGGACCTTTCCAAGGCCGATATGGACGAGATACAGAAATCTCAGGTTGCAATGGTCTTCGGACAGATGAACGAACCTCCCGGAGCCAGAAGTTCCGTCGCCTTGAGCGGCCTCACTCTGGCGGAATCTTTCCGCGACAGCGGCAGCGAGGACGGTCCCAAGGATATCTTGTTCTTCATCGACAATATTTTCCGTTTCACCCAGGCTGGTTCCGAGGTCTCGGCGTTGCTCGGGCGTATGCCTTCCGCTGTGGGATATCAGCCCACTCTTGCCACTGAAATGGGACAGATGCAGGAGCGCATCACCTCCACGAAAAACGGGTCCATCACTTCCGTTCAGGCGGTTTATGTCCCTGCCGATGACCTTACCGACCCCGCGCCCGCCACGACTTTCTCACATCTTGATGCCACTACGGTACTCAGCAGAAAGATAACTGAGCTCGGCATATATCCCGCTGTGGATCCTCTTGAGTCCACTTCCAGAATACTTGACCCCAATATCGTAGGGCAGTCACACTATGACACCGCCCAGAGGGTGAAGCGCATACTTCAGCGCAACAAGGAACTTCAGGACATCATTGCGATTCTGGGTATGGACGAACTTTCCGATGAGGACAAGCTTACTGTCAACCGTGCCCGCCGTGTCCAGCGTTTCCTGAGCCAGCCCTTCGCCGTAGCTGAACAGTTCACCGGAGTGCCGGGAGTGATGGTGGACATAGAGGACACCATTGCAGGCTTCAATCGCATTATGGACGGTGAACTCGATTATCTTCCTGAACAGGCATTCCTCAATGTAGGAACTATTGAGGATGCGATAAAGAAAGGCGAGGCGATACTTGCCGCTGCGAAATGATGGACATCCACATCGATATTCTTTCTCCCGAATGGTCCCGAAGCCTCGAGGCCGATGCGGTGTTCCTGCCAGGGACCTGCGGAGAGTTTGAGGTGTTGAGGAATCACGCACCCATTATCTCCACGCTCTCTCACGGCAGAATCAGGTGGCGTGTTGCAGAGAAGGAGGAGAGTCTGGATATCAAGGGTGGCGTGGTGCGTCTGAAAGACAACAGAATGCAGATTTGCATCCAACTGTGAACATTGTGAGAAACAGTGCAAATAACAGTGAAAAGACAGTGAAAAGACAGTGAAAAGGCTGATGCTCATATTGCTTTCCGTTCTTCTCCCTCTTTCTGCGGGAGCGGTTGATTTGGATATGCAGGAGTATCTCTTCGGTCACGTGCAGGACAGTTACGAATGGCACATCACTACAATCAAAGGCGAGCCCATATCCATCTACCTTCCTGTCATCGTACATTCGAAGACCTCCGGCTGGCATTGCTTCAGTTCCCGTCACATCGTTGAGGGTGAGATATACGAGGGATTCCGTCTGGCCGGGAGCACGGAGGCGCACAGCGGAAAATTGGTCGAGGAAGTCGGAGGGGAGCTTGTGAAACCTCTGGACATCTCCATTACCAAGAATGTGCTGGGACTTGCAATCAACAGTCTGGTGGTGCTGCTCGTGATTCTGCTGGGAGCCCGCTGGTACCGCAGGCACGATGCCACCGAGGAGGCTCCGAGAGGATTCGCCGGCGTAGTGGAAATGATGGTTATGATGGTGGAGAATGACATAATCAAGGAGTGCGTGGGCAAGGACTACAAACGCTACAGCCCTTATCTGCTCACCGCATTCTTCTTCATCTTCATCAACAATCTGATGGGAATAGTGCCTTTCTTCCCGGGAGGGGCCAACATCACTGGAAATATTGCCATAACCCTCTTCCTTGCACTGTGTACATTCATTGCTGTCAACCTTTTCGGAAACAAGCATTACTGGAAGGAGATTCTCTGGCCAAACGTGCCGGTTTTCCTGAAGGCGTTCCCGCTGATGCCTCTAATAGAGATCATCGGTATGTTCACCAAACCTTTCTCCTTGATGATAAGGCTCTTTGCCAATATTCTGGCCGGGCACGTGATGTTGTTGGGAGTTGTGGCTGTGGTTTTCCTCACTGCTGAACTGGGTGCTGCTATGAACGCCGGCCTGAGCGCGATAGCTGTGTTCTTCGGAGTATTTATGGACTGTCTGGAACTGCTTGTGGCATTCCTGCAGGCTTATGTGTTCACGATGCTCAGTTCTGTGTTCATAGGGTTGAGCAGGCAGGAACCGGAAATAGAATAAACTTTAAAACTTTTTTGATATGTTACTTACAATGATTCTTCAGACGGTTGCAGGTGCGGCTCTCGGAAAAATGGGTGCGGCCATCGGTGCGGCTGTTGCTGCTATTGCTGCAGCAATCGGTATTGGAAAGATTGGTAAGGCTTCTCTCGAGGCCGGTGCACGTCAGCCCGAACAGGCCGGTCATTACCGTATGACGGCCATCATCATCGGTGCGCTTGTGGAAGGTGCTTGCCTTTTCGCAATCCTTGTCTGCCTCATAGGTATCAACAAATAGACTTATGTCCCTGATTACACCGGATTTCGGTCTGTTTTTCTGGATGACGTTGATTTTCGTCTGCGTTTTCATCCTCCTTGCCAAGTTCGGCTTCCCTATGATTACGGGGATGGTCGATAAACGCGCCGAACGTATCGAGGCGAGCATAGCCAAGGCAAAAGAGGCGGAGCAGAGAATCTCGTCCATTGCCGCTGAGCAGGAGAAGATGCTTGAGGAAGCGCGTGCCGAACAGGCCCGCATTCTCAAGGAAACTTCCGATGCACGCGATCGGATGATCGCCAAAGCAAAGGATGATGCGCGTGCTGAGGCTCAGAAAATGATCGAATATGCCAGAATCCAGATTGCATCCGAAAAGGAAAGTACCTTGAGGGATATACGCCGTCAGGTTTCCTTGTTGTCGGTGGAGATTGCGGAGAAGATAGTCAGGAAGAATCTCGAGAAGGAGTCAGATCAGCTTGCCCTCATCGACAAGCTTTATGACGAGGCGGTGCAAATCACCAAGAACAATTGATGAACGACTGACTGATGAATACGGGCATCATAGCTTCCAGATACGCGCAGGCACTGCTTCTTTTGACCCGGGAGTCGGGCAGGGGGGAGCAGGTGTGCAATCAGATTCGTGCCATCCTCGACAGTCCCGGGGACGCTCTGCCCAGCTCGTATGAGCCTGATTTGGAGAAACTTCTGGCCCTTCTGAAGAAAAACGGTCGGCTCGACTACCTCAAGTTCATCTTGCGTTCATTTGTAGAAAAGTATTATGAATCCGTAGGTATAGGTCTTGCAACTCTGACCACGGCCGTACCTGCCCCCGAACTTGGAGAGAAACTCTGCAATCTTGTCTACGAAGCGACAGGCTTCAAAGTCCTGCTTGACAGCCGTACGGATCCTTCCATTATCGGGGGGTTTGTATTCGATGTCGAGGACCACGTGTTCGATGCGAGCGTCAAGTCACAGTTGGATAAACTCCGTCGCGATTTCATCGAGAAGAATACAAGAATAGTTTAGAAACAGTTTATGTCGCAGAATGCAATAAAGCCCAGCGAAATTTCAGCAATACTCCTCGAACAGCTCAAGGGGATAGACACTTCAGTCCAGTATGAGGAAACAGGCTATGTACTCCAGGTGAGCGATGGAGTGGCCCGCATCTACGGGCTTGTAAATGCTCAGGCAGGAGAATTGCTGGAGTTTGCCAGCGGAGTCAAGGGTGTTGTGATGAACCTCGAAGAGGATAATGTGGGTGCCGTTCTTCTCGGACCTACAGATCAGATATGCGAGGATATGAAGGTTCGCAGGCTCGGGCGGATTGCCGGTATTCCCGTAGGAGAGAAATTACTGGGCCGAGTGGTCAATCCCATCGGCGTTCCTCTGGACGGTCTCGGGGAGATTGAGGGCGAAGTTCTGCGTATGCCTTTGGAGCGCAAGGCCCCCGGAGTCATTTTCCGTGAGCCTGTGACTCAGCCTCTTCAGACCGGTATCAAGGCCATCGATGCGATGATTCCCATCGGCCGCGGTCAGCGTGAGCTCATTATCGGCGACCGTCAGACAGGCAAGACAGCCATAGCCATAGACACCATCATCAACCAGAGGAGCAATTATCTCGCCGGAGATCCGGTTTATTGTATCTATGTGGCAGTTGGACAGAAAGGTTCCACCGTCGCTTCCATTGTTGACACCCTGCGTTCAAAGGGTGCTATGGATTATACGGTCGTAGTGGCCGCTACAGCTGCCGATCCTGCCGCCCTCCAGTATTACGCTCCGTTTGCCGGTGCGGCCATTGGTGAGTATTTCCGTGATACCGGACGCCACGCTCTTGTTGTTTTTGACGATCTTTCCAAGCAGGCTGTCGCATATCGTGAAGTATCTCTGATTCTGCGCCGTCCGTCGGGACGCGAAGCCTATCCGGGAGACGTTTTCTATCTTCATTCCCGTCTGCTTGAGAGAGCGGCCAAGATAATATCCCAGCAGGAAGTTGCAGAAAAGATGAACGACCTGCCCGATTGTCTGATAGGCAAGGTAAAGGCGGGAGGTTCACTCACTGCGCTTCCGATAATTGAGACCCAGGCCGGTGACGTATCTGCATATATCCCCACCAATGTGATTTCCATCACCGACGGGCAGATATATCTTGAGTCGTCCTTGTTCAATTCCGGATTCCGTCCCGCCATCAATGTCGGCATCTCGGTGTCCCGAGTCGGTGGATCAGCTCAAATCAAGTCAATGAAAAAGGTGGCCGGTACCTTGAAGATAGACCAGGCCCAGTACAACGAACTGGAAGCATTCTCCAAATTCTCGTCTGATATGGACAAGGTCACTGCAATGACACTTGACAAGGGTCGCAAGAACAACAAGCTCCTTGTTCAGCCTCAATACAGTCCTATGCCTGTGGGTGAGCAGGTTGCCATACTTTATTGCGGCACTCACGCACTTATGTCCGGTATTGGAATAGACAAGGTCCCCGCATTCCAGAAACTTTTTCTGGAAAAGATGCGTGCCACACATACTGACGTGCTCGATGAAATATCGTCAGGAAAGCTCTCCGACGAATCCGTAAAGACCATTGAGGAGGAGGCCTCTCTGACTTGCAGACAATTGTTGTAGTTGAGAGAGAATGGCGTCGCTTAGAGAAATAAAGGACCGGATAGGTTCCGTGAAGTCCACGCTGAAGATTACTTCGGCGATGAAGCTTGTTGCGTCGTCCAAACTCCGCAAAGCCCAGAAAACAATCGAAGGCTTGCGTCCGTACGAGGAGGCACTCACGGATATTCTGGCTTCTTTGAGCAGGCATCATTCTTCTGTTGCAGGACCAGATGATGGATATGCGGGATATTCTGACAATATAGGATATTCCGAAAATGCAGGATATTCGGAAAATGCGGCGAATGAGAAGTATGAGAAGAATGGGGCGGATGGAAAAGAATTGAAGAACGGAAAGATTGCCGTGGTGGCCGTGAGTTCCAATTCTTCACTCTGCGGAGGATTCAACGGCAATGTCATCAAGAAGACTCTGGAAGTTCTCCGGGAGTATGAAGGTTCTGAAATTGTCGTGTACAGCATTGGAAGAAAGATGTCGGAAGCTATGCGCAAGGCCGGATTTCCGTCTCCTGCAGATTATTCGGATATGGTGGCCCGCAGCACCTATGATAAATCTTCTGCTCTTGCCTCACGTCTCGTCTCTATGTACTCGGATGGCGAACTTGACAAGATTATACTTGTGTACAACCATTTTGTCTCCACGTCCAGACAGATTCCGGTAGCGGAGGTCTATCTCCCGTTCTCTGAGGGAAAAGGCCCGGAAAGAGAGGATTGTCCGAAACCAATGGAAGAAGACAACATCGATTATTGCGACGATGACTGTATCGATGACTACATAGTCGAACCCTCCAGGGATGAGGCATACAAAACCCTGCTTCCTCAGGTGCTGATGCTTAAGTTCCACGCCGCTGTTCTGGATTCCGTTGCTGCTGAGCAGGCAGCAAGGACTGTGGCTATGCAGACAGCCACCGACAATGCAGAAGACCTTCTTTCCGATCTGACATTGATGTACAACAAGGGTCGTCAGCAGAAAATCACCTCGGAGATACTTGATTTGATGGGAGGCTCGATGCAGTGACGATGCGCAGTCCGTCGGCTGCTCCGCCAGTTTTGAGGATGTCGATATTCGGGTCCAGTCTGTTTCCAAGCATCGTTTGCATTGATAATTTTCTGCCGGCACTTCCGGTTTTAGTTCCGTTGGAGTAACCTGCCAGTCTCAAAGCTTCTGCCAGCATACTTTCTTCAGGATTGCCCAAAGGATAACCGTCCATCGGATTGTCTGCAACGGGACAGTCCGGGGTGAATCCGTCCGGCATACAGGGAGTATTGCCGTTCTTGTCGGCGAAGCGTGCCACCATCAGATACATTCCCCAGTTCTGTGTGTAGTTGATTCCGCCGTTGTAATTTTTTTCCTTTACATAGTCCTTGTACATTTCGTACCATTCAATGGAACTGACCAGCATACCGGTGCAGAATTTGCCGGCGGTTGTCTCGCCTACAAGAGTGATGTCAAGATATGGCAAAAGGCCTGTCACGATGCTCTCCGATGCCGATGCCGTCCCGCGTCCGGTTATCACATACAGTTTCGATATCCCGATATTGTGACCGTCTGTGCTGTAGCTGACTTCCTGCCCGCTGTCTTTGTCATAGTATGAGAAAGAAGTCTTGAATGGTTCCTCCTGGATTCCGTCCTGTGAAGTGATGGTTGCATTATAATAACTTTTCTCATAGACACTTCCGTTTGCTACATCCTTCTGGGGCGCCAGCATCGAGGCAAGTGCCGACTCTACGACAACGTATCCGCCCCCGTTGTATCTCAGATCCAGAATCAGTTCGCTGATTCCTTCATTTCTGAAATAATCGGCGGCTTCGATGATCCTTGGCCAAGAATTCTGGGTGAACGAGGTATAGTGAAGGTAGCCGACTTTTTTTCCGGAACAATCAAAAACCTTGTAGAGCAGCACAGGGTCTTCGTACATCTTCTTCGGTGTCACCAGGACTTTGTCCCCGGATTTCAGTTCCAACGTGACAGTCTTGCCGCCATACAGGCCGTTCCTTATGAGAGATGCGTAATTATCAGTAGTCAGTGGGTTCCCTCCTATCTTCAATATCAGGTCGCCTCGCTTTAGTCCGGCCGCCTGTGCCGGGCTGTCGGGATAGCAGTAAGTCACCACTGCACACAGTTTTGTTCTGTATTCGTCATAATAGTACAGCACAACATCAGCTCCGATGGTCTTCTCCGTTCCGGAAATGCTGCCGAGGAGCGAGCTGTAGTTATCGCTCATCTGGCTCCATTCGTCTATTTCCTTGCCGGAAGAATCTTTGTAGCGTATCTGCTTCACCTGCGAAACAGGGTCGCATTCCATACTCCAACTGTCAATGGCATCAGAGATTTCATCATTCCACAGATAATATGTCCGGGTGAGATTCCGGCCGAAGTAATTGACGTAATATTTCGTCAGTGCTGATGTCTCCTGCTGTTGTTCCTTCTCCTCGTCCTCTCCGCTTTGCTGGTTCTCCGGATTCATATTCTTGCTGCAAGCCGTGACGGTAAGCAGAGCGATAAACAAGGATGCTGCTGAATATGTTAATCTCATAATTATAAATGGTATTCTTGCCATAGGGTGCAATTTAGCAATAAAAAACATAAAAATGTTCATTATTGTATTGAAAAATAATACCGGAGATGATGAATAATTATATAATTTCTGTACATTTGCAAGTTTTTTGGTGTAAAAAACAGGAGTTTGAGTGATTGGAGTGTATAATTATTCGGTTTAATAATCAATAAAAGGCTTATGAAAACAGCTAGGATTTTGTTTTCGGTGCTGTCTCTCTTCCTTTCTGCGGTACTGGGTTACGCCCAGCAGACCGTAAAGGGAACTGTGACCGCCGAAGATGACGGATTGCCGGTAATCGGCGCATCCGTATTCGTAAAAGGCAGTTCGACTATCGGTACTGTCACCAATGTTGACGGTCAGTTTGTTCTGAATGTGCCGAGTTCTGCAAAAGAACTCGTCATATCCTTCCTCGGATATCTGGACAAGACTGTCTCTGTTGCTCCTAATCTTACGGTCATCCTCCAGCCCGATGCCAATATGCTCGAGCAGGTGGTCGTGACCGGTATGCAGAAGATGGACAGGCGCCTCTTCACCGGTTCAACCGTGAAGATTGGCGGAGCGGAGTCCAAACTTGACGGTGTCGCCGACATCAGCCGTTCCCTCGAAGGAAGGGCAGCCGGTGTTTCCGTTCAAAATGTATCCGGTACTTTCGGAACAGCACCCAAGATTCGCGTCCGCGGTGCCACTTCCATCTACGGTAGTTCCAAGCCCCTCTGGGTTGTGGACGGTGTCATTATGGAAGATGTTACAGAAGTGGATTCCGACAATCTCTCTTCCGGTGATGCTGAGACCCTCATCTCTTCCGTAATCGCCGGACTCAATGCCGATGATATCGAGAGTTTCCAGATTCTCAAGGACGGTTCCGCGACTTCCATCTATGGTGCACGTGGAATGGCGGGAGTCATTGTCGTCACAACCAAGCGTGGTAAGGCCGGCAGCAACAAGATCAGCTATACAGGTGAATTCTCCACCCGTCTCATCCCCAGCTACAGCGACTTCAACATTATGAACTCGCAGGAGCAGATGTCGGTTTACCGTGAGATGGAGGCTGGCGGTCTGCTAAATTTCGCGGAGACCTACCGTGCTTCCGACAGCGGTGTGTACGGCAAGATGTACAGGCTCATCAATACTTACGACAGTCTGTCAGGGGAATTCGCGCTTGCCAATACCACTGCGGCCAAAAACGCATATTTGAGGGAGGCGGAATACCGCAACACCGACTGGTTCCGCGAACTCTTCAGCACTTCCATCTCTCAGAATCACGCCATAAGCCTGTCTTCCGGTACGGATAAGGCGACATACTACGTGTCTCTGAGCCTTATGAACGATCCGGGCTGGTACAAGCAGAGCGGAGTCAAGCGCTATACTGCCAACATCAACGCCCAGTACAAGATATCTCCTAACCTGAGCGTCAATCTCCTCGCTATGGCTGCATACCGTGATCAGAGGGCTCCCGGCACTCTGGGACAGAATGTGGATGTCGTTTCGGGAGAAGTGAAGCGTGATTTCGACATCAACCCCTATTCCTACGCTCTCAACACATCCCGTACTCTCGACCCGAACGAATACTATACGAGGAACTATGCTCCCTTCAACATTCTGAACGAGTTGGAGAACAACTACATCAATCTTGATGTGGTGGATACCAAGTGGCAGGCCGAACTGGACTGGAAGCCTTTGCGACAGCTCGAGCTTTCCGCTCGCGGAGCATATCTGTTCTCCACCACTACCCAGGCCCACGAGATACACGACAGTTCCAACCAGGCTATGGCTTACAGAGCGATGGACGATGCCACCATCAGAGATGCCAACAGCTGGCTCTACACCGATCCCGACAATCCGAACTCTCTTCCCATTTCCGTCCTTCCTAACGGAGGTTTCTATACAGAGAAGAAATACAGGATGCAGAGCTATGTATTCCGCACCACTGCCAACTACAACGACACTTTCAACGGAACCCATATCGTAAACCTTTTCGGTGGTATGGAAATCAATGCGGTTGACAGAAGGCAGAGTTACTTCAACGGTGTCGGAATGCAGTACGATATGGGTATGACTGCCAAATATGATTACAGGTATTTCAAGCAGCTTGCCGAAGAGAATGCCAATTATTTCACTTTGACAGAAACAAGATCGCGCTCTGCGGCCTTCTTTGCGACAGGCACCTATTCCTATAAGGGCAGATATACGCTCAACGGCACTTTCAGATATGAGGGTACGAACAAACTCGGAAAGAGCCGTCTGGCACGCTGGATACCTACCTGGAATGTGGCTGGAGCCTGGAACGTTCACGAGGAGAAATGGTTCCAGCAGCAGAATGTTCTTTCCAACCTGACTCTCAAGGCATCCTATTCTCTTACCGCCGACCGCGGTCCGGACAGTGTGACCAACTCTCTGGTCGTCATCCAGAATTATAATCCCTGGAGACCTTTCACCAACGTGTCCGAGACAGGACTTCAGATAAAAGATCTGGAAAACAGTGAACTCACCTACGAGAAGAAGCACGAGTTCAGTTTCACAGCCGAAGTCGGCTTCCTGAAGAACAGAATCAATATGGAAGCCAGCGTTTTCAAAAGAAACAACTATGACCTCATCGGATTGGTGAACACAATGGGTATTGGCGGCCAGATTGACAAATATGCCAATATCGCGTCTATGAGTTCCAAAGGTTTCGAATTCACCCTTTCCACGAAAAACATCGACAACAAGGACTTCAAATGGAACACTGACTTCATTTTCTCCAACGCCGAGACTGTTGTGACTTCTCTGAAAACCAACGCCAGAGTCATTGATATGATTACCGGTAACGGATTCACTATGGAGGGATATCCTCACCGTTCTCTCTTCTCCATCGACTACAGGGGACTCAATGACGAGGGTCTTCCCACCTTTGTCAACGAAAACGGGGAAGTGACCGTAAGTGACATCTACTTTCAGGAAAGAGACAACAAGGACCATCTGATATACGAAGGCCCCACCGAGCCCACAATCACGGGTTCGTTCGGTAACGTATTTACATACAAGGGCTTCAGGCTCAATGTATTTATGACATATTCCTTCGGTAATGTAATCCGTCTGGACCCTGTATTCAGCAGCAAATACACCGATTTGGACGCTATGCCCAAAGAGTTCAAGAACAGATGGACAATGTCCGGAGACGAGGCCAAGACCGATATTCCCGTCATTGCATCTGCAAGGCAGAGGGCTGAAGACAATTATCTGTCGTATGCATATAACGCCTACAACTATTCAACAGCCCGCGTAGCCAAGGGAGACTTCATCAGGATGAAGGAGATTTCTCTCTCATACGACTTCCCCAAGAAGTGGGTTGAGCCCATCAAGGTGAGCGGTCTGTCTCTCAAACTGCAAGCTACGAACCTCTTCCTGATATATGCCGACAAGAAACTCAACGGACAGGATCCTGAGTTCTACAATACCGGCGGTGTGGCATCTCCTATGCCCAAGCAGTTCACTCTCACATTAAGGCTGACACTCTAACAGCAAGGAGGAATCATTATGAAAAATTACAGTATTATAGCATTGATTGCCGCATCCGCACTTACTCTGGCCGCTTGCGACAAATATCTTGACGTGGTGCCGGACAGCAGGGCAGTCCTGGATTCAGAAGAGAAAATCACGAGTCTGCTCGTTTCCGCATACCCCACCCATTCCCTATACCTCCACGAGGAATTCGCGTCCGACAACACTATGGACAATGGTTCCAATTTCACCGTTTCCACGAAAGACCACGAGGAGGCTTATCTCTGGGAGCCCGTGAACACCCAGACCAATGACTGTACCAAGAGCATCTGGAATGACGGATTCAGCTGTATTGCCGCCGCCAACCAGGCAATCGCCGCCATCAAGGACCTCGGCAATCCTGCCAGTCTCGACGCTCAGAAGGGAGAAGCTCTCCTGTGCAGAGCTTACTCGTACTTCCGTCTGGCCAATCTATATTGTCTTGCTTACGATCCCGAAACGGCAGACAAATGCTTTGGGCTTCCCTACAACACAGAGCCCGAGACTTCGGTGAAGCCGGAATATCACAGAGGAACCTTGAAGAGCCTGTATGAGCACATCAGCGCTGATATCGAAGAGGCACTTCCTCTGGTGGATGACAACATCTACACAGTGCCCAAGTATCACTTCAACAAGAAGGCGGCTTATGCCTTCGCGGCCAGGTTCAATCTCTATTACCACAATATGGACAAGGTGATAGAATATGCTACGGTTGCTCTTGGCTCCAACCCACAGAAGAGTATGAAGGATTATGCGAGCATCAGTACGGCGGCTTCCAACTTCGAGCTGCGTTGCAATATGTATTTATCCGCAAGTGATCCGGGCAACTTTATGCTCCATACAGCATATTCTTCTTTTGCATATTACTGGGGGCCTTATTCACTCGGCAAGAGATATGGAAATTCCAAAGAGCTTTTTACGAACGAAGGTCCCAGAGCCGCCACCGGTCCGTGGGGCTCGTATTCCTATCTGTATTTCTCCAAAAGCGCTTGGGGATTTGAGCAGAAACTTGCTCTTCCCAAGAATTATGGCTACTTTGAATACACCGACAAGACTGCCGGAATAGGTTACCGCCAGAACGTCAATCTCGCGTTCTCCGGAGACGAGACCATTCTCTGCCGTGCCGAGGCGTATGCACGCAAGGGGGAACTTGATCTTGCCGTCAATGACATCAATACTTGGATTTATACCCACACTTCCAACAAGAAGACTTTCACAAAGGCTCAATTGGTTGAGCACTACACCAAGATCAAGTGTATGCCCCTGCACGTCACCAAGGCAAGTGACAGAACTATCAAGAAGGAGATAAATCCTGTCGGTTTCACCATTGCTGAAGGAGATCAGAAGGAAATCATACAGTGCATCCTTCACCTGCGCCGTATTGAGACTGTGGGAGAAGGACTCAGATGGGAGGACATAAAGCGCTATGGTATCGAGTTCGCCCATAACAGAGAAGGTATGGATGATGACGTACTTACACTTGACGATCCAAGAAGGGCTTTCCAGATTCCGGTGGATGTCATAGATGCAGGACTTGAGCCGAATCCCCGTTAATTGTCAGGCCATTAATAAGAAATCATTATGAAGAATATATTCAGAACAACAATATTCGTTCTTGTGGCCGCCCTTTGCTCAATTGCTTGCAGCAAGGAGGAGCTCAATCCTGAGAGCATTTTCTCTGATACTCTCACTACGCCGCAGAACAAGTTTGACGAGTGGATAAGTCAGCAGATTACGATTCCGTACAACATCCAGCTCAAATACAGGCTGGAAGACAAGGAGTCAAATACGAGTTACAATCTTGCACCTGCAGAGTTCGACAAGAGCGTTGCCCTTGCAAAACTCACAAAATTCCTGTGGCTCGAGTCATACGAAGAACTGCTCGGGGACTCCTTCATCCGTCAGTACTGCCCCAAGATAATGCTTTTTGTAGGGTCTCCGGCATACAACGCTTCCGGCTCAATAGTGCTCGGTACAGCGGAGGGAGGTATGAAAATAACCCTCTATAATGTCAATTCACTCAATCCTTACAATCTGGACATTGAATTTTTGAACTACTGGTACTTCCACACTATGCACCACGAGTTCGCGCACATTCTTCACCAGACCAAGAATTTTTCGACGGATTTCAATCTTATATCCCTCGATTACCAGTCAAGTAGCTGGGTGAATATCACCGATTCTGAAGCTCTTAATATGGGATACATCACCCGGTATGCCAGCTCTGAGCCTAATGAGGATTTTGTGGAGATAATATCCACTTACATCACCAATACGAAGCAATACTGGGACAATCGCGTCGCTTCCGCTTCGTCTGAGGGACAAGAGAAAATCAAGGCGAAACTCGATATTGTCAGGGATTACCTCAAGACATCCTGGGGCATCGATATGGACACACTTAGGGATATCATCCAGAGAAGGTCCAATCTCGTCACTGGACTCGACCTTACACTTTAATACGGAAAGAGTATGAAAACAATTACAAGAATACTATTTCTGGCCTCTCTGGTCGTGGCTTTCTCCTGCCAGAGAGAGGAGGACAACATATTCGAGAAGTCTTCCACCCAGAGAATCAACGAGGCGGTCAAGGAATACACGACTATACTCACCACACCTGAAAACGGATGGAAGATGTCATATTTCCCTCAAACCAGCCAGAAATTCGGAGGTTATGTCTTCCTTCTCAAATTCGATGACAAGGGAAACGTGACCGTGGCCAGTGAAATTTTCGATTCCGATGACACTGCCACCAGCCTTTATCAGGTGAATCAGAACGCAGGAGTCACGCTTTGCTTCGATACTTACAATGAAATTTTCACTTCTTTTTCAGACCCTTCCGCTCCTCTTGCGGGAGATACGGGCTACGGTATGGAAGGAGACAATGATTTCCTGATTGTGGAGGCGAGCAAAGACCGCGTGGTTCTCAAGGGCAAGAAGAGCGGGAGCTATTCCGTTCTGGAGCCTATGAAATCAGCTGACTGGGCCGGCTATCTCAAGTCATTCCAGACCAAGGCGGATGATATGACCTACACGGCATTCGTTCTTACCGGACCTGACAAGAGCATAAAAGTCTCTGGCAGCTACAGGAAGATGTATTTTACCTGCACTGACGAGGCAGGGGAGAGCTATGAGGAGTCTTCCGCATACATTTTCACTGACGATGGTCTCAAGATGTACACTCCCGTGGAGGTGGAAGGACTTCTGCTCGATGAGTTCAAGTACGATGCCAAGGCTTTGAAGTTCGTTTCCACTGAGAATCCGTCCATTGTGATCACTCCTTACATAGCACCTATCGCAGAGACTTTTATGAATGGTTCCTGGTGCATCAGATACGCGAATCTGACCGGAAGCTTCACCAAATCGTGCTTCGACGCCGGCGATGCCGCATTCTACAAAAACACTGGTCTGTCGCTGATGTATGCCTACCTGTGCAAGGGAGATGATCTGATAAGCGGTTACAACAGCAACTGGGGCTTCACTACCTATACGGGACAATATGCAGGAGGAAACGGCATCAATGTAACCAAAGTTGCTGACAACAAGGTTTCTATGGTTTATGATTCCACCAAGAATCAGGGTAATGGTGATACCTTCGCGTCCTTGGGATTTACATATTATCTCAATGCGTTCAGCAACGGCACCAATCCCCGTACCTTTACAATCACTACGGATAACGTCAAGTCGCCCAGTTGGGTAAGATTGGTTGAAGACGGCAATCCCGACAACGACTTCACCCTTTATGATGAATTTGAGACATACAAATAAGCCTGAAGTATGAAAAGAACTATTATATTGTTTGTCAGCGTTATGACTCTCTTTCTTGCAAGTTGCAAGAAAGAGGTCGTAAACCAGCTTGACATTGTCACCGCAAACGAACTCTTCTCGTATGAAGGAGGGGAGGGACTGATTGCGGTCACCACTTCGAGCGACCTTGAGTCCGCCGTATCCAGCGAATCCTGGGTCACCACCGTTGTCGGCAAGAATCAGGTGGCTTTAACTGTAGCCGCAAACTCGGACAAGAACTACAGGTCGGCCACCATTACTGTCAAGAATTCCCAGGGTCTCAGTAAGACTGTTGAAATCAAGCAGAAGGGAGTCAAGTATATCTTTGACGGCAAGGATGTGTCCTTCGAGGCTGCAGCCACCCTTACAGATATTGAATACTACGCTTCCGACAAGATGGCGCTTCTGATTCCCGACAGTGCAGCCGGATGGCTGACCGGAGTGGTTACGGCGAACAAACTCACGCTTACGGTTACAGAGAACACTTCTCTTGATTCCAGAACTGCAAGTGTGGCTTATGCTGTGAGCAGCAAATCCGGTTCATTCAAGGTTACACAGAAAGGGGCGGCTGCTTACATCAAGGATTATTCCTTCAATGATGTCGAAGCGGTGGAGAAAGGATGTGTATGTAAATACAGTTTCAAGACCAATTCAACCCTTTCCGCCAGTTGTGACAGCAGTTGGGTGGACTTGAAGGTTGAGAATGACAGCCTTACAGTGACCGTCGCCAGAAACTTCCGCAGCTCTCCCAGAGAGGCTGCAGTGAACTGGAGTGTGGCACGTTCCGAGATTTCAGGTTCGTTCATTGTTCGTCAGGAGGCCGGTACTTTCTCGTACGTTCTTGCCGTGACAGATTCTAAGGGCAATCCGATCACCGGCATTTCAAGAAACTGGAAGGCAGGAAATGATACCATATATGTAAGCAGCAATGTGAAATGGACTTCAAGCTGCGCTGACGGATGGTTCTCCGCTTCGCCTGCTCTGAATAATGACTCGGGTCTTGATCCCGTAGCTCAAAGAGTGATTCTCACAAGCCAGAAGAATCCTTCATCCACATCCAGGAGTTCAACCATCAGCTTTACTGGAGAGAACATCGCAGATCCTGTTGTTCTCTCTGTGAGTCAGAACGCGAACCAACTGGTTGGTGCGGCCGTTTCCAGCCTGAATTATTCCAGTATGACTGCAACCTGCACGCCCGCCCTGCAGAGCACCAGATATCTTACGTCCATAGTGGAAAAAAGCGAACTGCAGCAACAAGGACTGGAGACTGATGACGAAGCCTTTTTCGAATACTTTATGACCCAGTTGAAGGCAGTGGCGGAATCCTATGGCAGTTCGTTGGAAGATTTGTTGGATCTTATTCTCGTTTCCGGTACTAATACAAACAGCTACACGGGTTTGGACCCTGATACCGACTATGTTCTGTTCGCTGTGGCTGTAGAAGGTCTGGAGATGGGAGGCGATCTTATGAGAGTTCCTTTCACGACTCCTTCCATACCTGATCCCGATGCCTCCTACTCCGCTCTGCTGGGTACTTGGACAGCATCTGCCTCCGTTACATCGAGCGGCACTACTACTACCGAACAGATTCAGGTGACCATAACTCAGAACGTTGTAAATGAGTCCGTGCTCATCAATGGACTGTTTGACACGGATCCTGATGAAGATATACCTGTATTGGCCAATGTCGTGAACGGTAATCTGGAGATTCCTTTCAATGAGGCCAATAATATGGGTTTGTTTAATTTCGGGACATCACTGGGTGTGTGCTATGGCTGCTGGATGGGCTTCGACGGTAAATACGTCTATACAGGAGGTAATTTCTACTATGATATAAACGGTTCAGGTACAGTTATCACCCCGAGAGCGTTCACGAGAAGCAGCGATCAGGTTCAGATAACCAGTCATGGACTTGTAGGTGGTGTTTTTGAACGCAATACTGACGGTTCCGTGGGATCGTGGATGGGCTACACTTTCACACCCAAGTATCTGTTCACCAGCTTTACCAAGCAGAGTTCATCCACTTCAGCAGTAGTCAGGAAGCAGGCTGCCAGCAAGACGAAGGATACATTCCACATCCTTCCCGGCCTCAAAAACAGGATTGCTGCTGGCGCTTCCACTCTTGAACTTGTCCGAGCCAAGTCTGATAGTATGAAATAATTTTCACAATCCCGGCTCGGGAAGAATCGAATATTTTGAAAGGAGGAATAACCATTGAAGTTATTCCTCCTTTCCTGCTGTTAATTATAAGCTGTTTTAAGATTTTTAATGCATAAAATTGCATTTGTGTGTATTATTTTTTACTTTAGCCAGTTAATTAGTGAAGCGAGGAGGTAATAATTGGTGAGTATTTTTGAGGACAGATATTGCTCTGAAGAGTGAAATCTGGACATTTTTGTTGGTAGATTCCTTTTAATTAATAACCTATGTTAAATAAAGTTGTACTATCGCTTATCGCGCTTATGGGTTTGACTGTTGCAGCCTTTGCCCAGAAACAAGTGACGGGTACAGTCGTGGATCAGAACGGAGCACCGCTGCCTGGCGTCGCGGTCGTTGTGGATGGAACCTCCACCGGAACCGTCACTGATACTGACGGCCATTTTTCATTGATGGTTTCAGAAGAAAACTCTCTCTGCTTTTCATCGATTGGTTATATTGGTCTGACCCTCAAGGTAGGTGACCGCAAAACATTGGACGTTACCCTTCAGGAAGACAATGAACTTCTTGATGAGGTTGTTGTCACTGCAATGGATATCTCACGTTCCGAAAAGTCTTTGGGATATGCTGTCACCACAGTGAAGGGTGCGGAACTCACAGTCGCACGAACTTCCAACGTTGCCAACGCCCTTGCCGGAAAGGTAGCCGGTGTGCAGGTGCAGTCCACTTCTTCCGACCCCGGTGCAACATCCAATATCATCATTCGCGGTTTCAGTTCCATCAACGGAAACAATCAGCCTTTGTATGTAGTTGACGGTGTTCCTATCCAGAACCGCAGCATCAATTCGCTGTCAGGAGACAAATCTTCTACCATAGCCGGTATCGCCAATGTCAATCCCGAGGATATCGAATCGATGAATATACTCAAGGGTGCTGCAGCCACCGCAATCTACGGCAGCCGTGCCGCCAACGGTGTGGTTGTTGTAACCACCAAGTCCGGAAAGAGGGGCGATAACAGAAACTTCAGCATTGAGTACAGCGGAGGTCTCCAACTTCGCCAGATTTCAACCTTCCCTATGTTGCAGAACTCTTTCGGCCAGGGTTGGAACGGAACCCAGACTTATATTGAGAATGGTTCCTGGGGTCCTGCTCTCGACGGTTCAAGACAGGTTTACGGTCCTATCTGGAACCATCAGCAGAGGATTCACGATTATACAGCCAAGGAGGATAACATCAAAGAATTCTTCGAGCTGGGCGTATCGCACAATCACAGCATCGCTTTCAGCGGCGTGTCAAACGACAACAAGGCAACTTTCTATCTCTCCTATTCAAATACTGACGAGGACGGAATAATGCCGGGCGATTATGACGTGTTCAAGAGAAACACAATAGCGGCAAGGGCCAGCTATGAGGCCACGAATTGGCTCAAGCTTTCTTCCTCCATCAACTTCGCCCGTTCCACCATCAAGGTTGTTGATACCGATCAGGGTACTTCCGTGATCGACGGTCTTTATGAATTTCCCAGAGATATCTCAGCTGTGGACCTCAAGGACCTCTCCAATGCCTTTAACACTCCTGAGGCTTATTTCACTCCTTATGGAATCACCAACCCCTACTGGGCTCTTGCCAACAATTATGACAACACAAATTCTCAGCAGGTGAACGGTAAGGTTCAGATTGACGCCACTCCCATCAAGGGACTCACCCTTACCTACAGAATGGGTTTCGACTATTCCAACTATGACCATAAGGCAGGTTATCCTCAAATCAATCTCGATGACGCTCTGATTGACGATGACAAGGGCTGCGCTCCCAGCTATATGAATCAGAACGGGTATGTAATCAGCCAATATGGCAATGCATACGAGCTCAACCACGATTTTCTCGCTTCTTATAACAGGGCTTTCGGCAAATTCGATCTCACTGTCCTTGCAGGAGCCAACATCAATGAAAGGGGTGCTTCTTCTTTGTACGGCGAGACCAGCACTCTCACTTTCGATACTGGTTTCTGGGATTTGAGCAACGGTGCCGACAAGACCAGCATTACCGAAGGTGCTTCCAAGCGTCGCCTCGTCGGATTGTTTGCTGACGTATCTTTCTCTTGGAACAGCGAGTTGTTCCTGGAAATAACAGCGCGCAACGACTGGTCATCCACCCTTCCTATAGACAAGAACAGTTATTTCTATCCCGGAGCTACATTGAGTTGGGTCTTCTCCGACAGACTCAACTGGGATCCCCTCAGCTTCGGAAAACTCCGTGCAGCATACGGTATGACCGGTAATGATGCAGACGTTTATCAGACCAGTGTGACTTACACTCAGGCTTATGCGAACGGAACTTATTCCGGCAGCGGCCTCAAATTCCCTCTCAACGGAATCAACTCCTTCATCGCTGCGGCTACCAAGGGCAGTTCGACCCTTCGTCCCGAAATGACTTCAGAATTCGAGGTAGGAGGTAATCTTCGGTTCTTCGACGGCCGTCTGGGCTTTGACCTTGCGTATTACAACAAGAAGACCGATGATCTTATCTTCACACTCCCTACGGACCCTGCCACCGGTTACAACTATATGGTGACAAACTTCGGTATTGTCCGCAACAAGGGTTTCGAGATTGTACTCAATACAACTCCTGTCAGCACCAAGGATTTCAACTGGCAGTTGAACTTCAACTGGTCCAAGAACAACAATAAGGTTGAAAGGCTTCCAGACGGTCTCGACGGCGGCAAGAGCCAGATAACCAGCTTCTCCGCAGGCAATGACGCAGTCTATGTGTTTGCGGAGGTTGCCAAACCTCTGGGCGAGTTCTATACCTACCTTCCCAAGAGAAATGACAAGGGCCAGCTTATTGTGGATGCAAACGGATATCCCATCCTCAAGACAGATGTCCAGGACACCGGCAAGAATTTCCAGAACGACTGGGTAGGCGGAGTCAATACAAGCTTCAGTTGGAAGAATTTCACTCTCAGTGCTACACTTGACGTCCACAAGGGTGGTTATATGTTCTCCCGCACCAAGAATCTTATGCAGTTTACAGGTAACGGAATAGCGACCACTTACAATGACCGTCTTCCTTTCGTCATCCCCGATTCAGTATATGAGGACGGTAATCCCAATACCACTCCCATATATCTCTACAACAGCAGCTATCAGGATTATTTCAACCACTACGGTGCAGGACAGGGCGGAGAGTTCTACCTCATCGACCGTTCTTTCGTCAAGCTTCGCAATGTCAGTCTGACCTGGAACTTGCCCAAGAAATGGATGAAGAGCATCCACTTCTCCGGAATGTCCTTGACTGCATTCTGCAACAATCTTTTCACTTGGACTCCTTCGGACAATTACTACATTGATCCCGAAACATCTTCCTATAACTCTGTCAGCGACCTCGGTGCTCAGTTCGGTGAACTCTATTCGAATCCTGCCTGCCGCATCTGGGGCTTCAATCTGAATATCAAATTCTAGTTCAGGAGGACTTTATTATGAAGAAAATCTTATATCTCATATCAGTTGTCACAGTGGCGGTTTCCATCAGTTCCTGCTGCGGCTATCTTGACATCAACACTGACCCGAACAAACTTTCTCCCGAGAACATAACATCGAGTATGATACTTCCCGGTGTCGAGGCTGCGCTGGCCACCAGTTACGGTGATTATTACCGCATCACCGGAGGATATTTCTCCCAGACCTACGCTCAGATGTTCGGAACTTCCAACTACATCGACTATTCTAGGTTCCAGACGAGTTCCACCCTCAGCAGTACTCATTACACTCAGCTCTATCAGAAGGTACTGATCAACTGCAAGGACATCAAGAACAAGGCTGCAGCTTCTGAGGACTGGGGTACTTATCTTGCCGCTACAGCATATTCAGCTTTTGCATATCAGATTCTTGTGGACTGCTACGGGGAGACTCCTTATACCCAAGCTCTCGACGACAGCAATCTCAAGCCCGATTATGATGATGGTCAGGCTGTTTATGAAGGCATACTCAAGGAACTCGACGAAGCTCTCGCCAAGGCTACGGAAGGAAAGACAGTTGCTACCAACCTTCTCTATCCCAATGGCACATCCACGGACTGGATAGCATTTGCCAACAGCGTCAAACTCAAGATACTTATGCGTATGTCGAGCGTTGTTGACAAGCAGAAGGAGCTTTCCGCCCTCATCGGAAAGAACAACTTCATAACCTCAGATGCTCAGTACGCAGGTTGCTGGCAGAATGCCCAGAATGTGGCCAGCCCTTTCTATTCCGAGGAGTTCGCCCCTTGGCATTCACAGAGCAATGTTGTCGCCAATGTGGCTCTTGTCAGAACTATGACAGAGTATGATGGTGACGGTTCCGTCAAGTATCAGGATCCCCGTCTCGCAACCTACTTTGAGAAAAATTCAAACGGAGATTTCGTCGGAGGTATTTCAGGTACAAACTTCGCTGCTAGGGCAACAGCTCCCTACAATTCTGCAGCAGGCCTCAGCCGTCCTATTGTGAAGTACGATACTCCCGTTGTTCTTATTTCTGTAGCGGAGGTCAATTTCTTCAAAGCAGAGTATTACGCAAGATACGGAACCGTGTCAGATGCAACAAACAGTTACAATGAGGCTATCCGTGCCTCGTTCGCATCTGCAGGTGTTGCCGGAGCTGACGCTAATATAGCTAAATATCCTTTCGACAAGGACAAGTATGCCGAGTGCATTGGCAAAGCCAAATGGGTTGCTCTTGCAGGAAGCAATACCTTTGAGTCCTGGTGTGAGGTACGTCGTCTCAAATATCCCGCTTTCGGCACAGTCAAGGGTAAAGATATGTGGAATGGCGCAGATGCGGTGAATGTATCAATTTATGTTCCCGGCACTCTCTACACTCCCTATCAAGTATTTGATCAGGTTGGAGAGAACAATCTTCTTCAGAGGTGGCCTTTTGCCGATGCTTCTATGAGCCGTAACACGAGCACTCCTGAATTCAAAGGCTATTCAGAACCTGTTTTCTGGGCTAAGTAAATCTCAAAAAATAACTTGGTAATCTTGATATCGTCTTATATGAAAAATATTCTTTATACAGCTGCCTGTCTGCTCGTGCTTCTTTGCATCGGTTCTTGCCGCAAGTTGACGACGGAAGGTGTGACCGGCATCACATATTATGCCACGCTTACAGTGAAGGGCGACTCCAAAATTTTACATCAGAAGGGGGATGCTTATACTGATCCCGGTTGTTCCGCAGTTCTCAAAGGTGAAGATGTCACCGCACAAATAAAGACTGAAAGCACTGTAAATATCAACAAGTCAGGCGTCTATTCGGTAAGTTATTCAGTTACTAACGTAGATGGTTTTACATCATCTGCCAGCCGCACTGTGATTGTTTATGACAAAACAGATGCTGTGGAAGGTGTCTATGCTGTCAATCCAGCCAGCTACAGCTTGAAAGATGGAGAGAAGACCGTCTATGGAGGTGATTTTGAAATTATTGTCACAAAGACTGATGACGGAAAAATCGTTTTTGATGATCTTCTGGGTGGTTATTATTGCCAGAGAGCTAATTACGGTTCCAAATATGCTATGGAAGCCACTGTGACTCTTGCTGCCGACGGTGCTATGACTCTCGAGAGCAGTCTTGTGCCCGGCTGGGAAGACAGTGCCAGTAGTCTGACCGGCAAATATATCCGTGCAGAAAAGAAGTTTGATTACTGTGCTGTTTATGCCGAAATGGATTTTAACGTAATTTTGACAAAGAAGTAATATGAAAAAGTTATCATACATTTTCGCAGCGGTTCTTGCTCTGACTTCAGTTTTCTCCTGTCAGAAAGATCCAATCGGTGGTACAGTTGCCAAGAATGTATCCGGACAGTGGTATGTTATGGCCCAAGGACTGAATTCCAAAGGAGAAATAACGGATCCTGATGTTTTCGGCAAACGTCTTCTTGTGCTCACCTACAATACGGCAGACAATAATGATGATATTTTCGTCGACGATCTCGGTGCCCTTGCAGATTATAAATTGTCTTTCAAGGTTAAGGCAAAGGCTAATTTGAATGCCAGGACTTTCAGTGTCGACAAGGGTGACAACCTGTACAATACAGGCAATTCGACTGTTACCATCACTGATGCCAGGATTGTTCTGAACGGAGCTGTAACCCCCAGCGAGCAGAAAGCCGACTATATCGAATTCTGTGTTGTCTTAAGTGATGATCCATATTTGGGGCAGTATTGGGACAAACTTAAATTCAGTGGCTGGAGATACACCGGATTTGAAAAAGACAATTAAGGTAATCAGTTATCTTCGTTTTTATCAAGAGGGTGGCCTTTTCGGGTCACCCTTTTTTCGTATCTTTGCATACTCATTTTACAGATTTATGAACAAAAGTTTAATTATCCCGGCACTTGCGATTCTTACCATCTGGAGCTGTTCCAGAGAACTGGATACCAAGGAGTCTGTGGAAGAATGTGTGGCAGAGTCCCTGTCAGAGCCTGAGTCCTGCCTTATAGAAGGCGAATTGCAGGTTGAATTTGATGATGAAACTATTTCCACAATAGAGTCTGAAGGACTGGAGGCAGTAATGGCCGGTATGTCCGATTTGGGCGTTTACAAGATGGAAAGACTCTTTCCTGATGCAGGTGAATTTGAGGCACGCCAGAGACTTGCCGGCCTCCATCGCTGGTATAAGGTTTATTATAGCAGGGAAGAGATGAGCGGGACTAAGGCCGCCGGAGAAGTCGGTTTGATGTTCCCCGGAGCAACAGTGGAAGTACCGCGACGTATCAAACAGCTCTCCATTCCTTTCAATGACCTTTACAAGAATGAGCAGTGGAATTTGTACAATGACGGTTCCATCAGCGGATCCGTTCGTGGAGTCGATGTTAATGTGCTTCCGGTCTGGGAAATATCGGGAGGCTCTTCCGATGTGATAGTGAATGTTGTGGACGGCGGTGTTTCTCTTACACATCCCGACCTCAGCGGCGTGGTGATTCCGGGAGGTCCGAATGGCAGCAAGAACTTCGTTGATGACAGTTATACCATTACATCCGATTTTCACGGGACTCACGTCGGAGGCATCATCGCTGCCAAGAACAACAACGGCACCGGTGTTTCAAGCATTGCCGGAGGCCTGAACGGAAATGGTGGAGTGAAGATACTCGTCAGCCAGATTTTTATGGACAATGATGAGGGTGAGGCTGAATCCGGCGGGGACGAGGCTCAGGCGATAGTCTGGGGAGCCAATCACGGTGCCCTTATCAGCCAGAACAGCTGGGCCTACACCTATAACAGTGAGAGGGAGGCAAAACAGGGTTACACCCCTAAATCTCTGAAGAATGCCATCGATTATTTCGTAACTTATGCCGGTTGTGACTCGAACGGAAATCAGACCGGTCTTATGAAGGGAGGTTTGGTGGTATTTGCAGCCGGCAACGAAAACTGGGCCTACGCCCATCCTTCTGACTATGAGCCTGTCATAGCTGTCGGCGCTATCGGTCCCTCCGGCAGGAAGGCTTCCTATTCCAATTACGGCCCCTGGGTGGATATCTGCGCTCCGGGAGGTGATTACAGCAGTTTTGGCAATAATTGGAGTGCAACTATTCTGTCCACGGCCTACGACAGCGATTATTATTATGCTCAAGGTACTTCGATGGCCTGTCCTCACGTCAGCGGGGTGGCCGCTTTGATGGTATCATTGTTCGGTGGCCAGGGATTCACCTGCGATGATCTCAAGGAGATGCTTCTGAAAGGTGCAAACAGCAATTATGGCGTATCCGAGAACATAGGGCCTATGCTGGATGCCGTCGGCGCGATGAATTCCTACAGCAAAGAGACTCCCCCCGTCATAAATTCTGATTACACTGGAAATTACATTGTCAGAGGCCACGAAATACTTGAGGTGAATTACACCGTATTCAGCAACAGCCCGTCTCTCAAGATTGAGGTGGACTGCGGCGCAGGTGCGCAGGCGACTGTCGGTGACAGGAGTCTCTCCATCCGATTCAATGATCGCAGCGGAAATCTGACAGGCAAATACACCGCCAGAATCAAAGTGGAGAGTCAGTCAGGTCTTACTGCCGAAAAGACAATACAATACCAAATTCTGGAGAATCATCCTCCCGTTGTTACGGTCTTTGTCGGAGACAAGTTGCTGGAAAGCAAGTCCTCCATTATCAGGCTATATCCTGAAAAATATTTCTCAGATGTAGATGGCGGGGAAATTAATTATTCCTGGTCCACTGAAAAAGGTGACATCCTCAAGATAGCGTCAGGAACAGGCAGCCTTTCGATACAGGCCCTAAAAGATGGTGTGGAAACGGTGACTCTCATAGCTACAGACCCTTGCGGTAAGAGTTGCAGCCAGTCTTTCCGGGTGGGCAGTTATGATGACAGCCAGTCCGGTCCGGCAGCTTATCCCAATCCCGTTGTGGACAAGCTGAATGTCTGTGCAGGCGGGAATAAAGAAACAGCCGTTTCCCTGTACTCATCCTCTGGTGTCCTGCTTGCCACTATTTCCGGCAAGTGCAGCATCATCAATCCTCTGGTGCTGGATATGAGCTCGTGTGCCCCGGGCAGATACAGAGCCGTAATCAATTGTAACGGTAAAGAATACAACAGAGATATCATCAAAAAGTAGAAGTTATGCGAAGAAGAAGACTGTCAATAATATCGTTGCTTGCTTTCACTGCTTTGAATACGGCCGCCTATGGGCAGGTATCGTCCGTTGTCCTTCCATTTATGGAAATTGATCACAGTCCTGTGACTTCGGCTCTTGCCGGTGCTTCCCTGATTCGCTCCTGCGACGGTTCGGATGTGAGCGCATCGTATCAGATGTGGAAGCCGTCCACTACATCGTATTTCTCAGCCGCCGCCGATGTGGCCATAGGCAAGTGTTTGCGTGTCAAGGCTGACGCAATATACGGTTCATCTCCTGCGATACAGCTGATTTCCGCACCCGGTGAGGATGCAAGAAGTTTCACTCCGTCCGATATGATGTTCGGGGCCGGTATGTCCTACTTGTTCAAGGAAAGATATTCGGTGGCGCTCAAAGTCAAATACGCATCATCCAGAATAGAGGAGACAAACACACTCGGGACGGTGGCTGCGGACTTATTGTTCAAGACAGGCTTCGGAGGATTCTCTGTGGCGGCCGGTGCAGTGAATCTCGGACCCAAGGCCGGTGGTTGTGCTATTGCGTCGGCTGCTGCTCTGGCTGTCTCTTATGACAACGGTTCCGATGCCATTCACAGGATACGTCCGGAAATAGACGGAAAATATTATTTCTGCGGTGTTCCCGCCGTTTCAGCAGGTCTCGACTATTGTTTCAAAAACATAGTGTCAGTACGTGCAGGTTATCATTTCGGGGGATTGATTGCTAATCACGCTTCAGTAGGACTCGGCTTCAATATCAGAGGATTCCATCTGGATGCCTCCTGGCTTGTCAGCAAATCTACGCTTGGCAATACACTATGCTTCGGTATGGGTTATTCCTTCTGAGAAAAAACTCAGAAAGCACCGATAACAAGATTCCATACAGCAAATCTGGCGGCTTTGCCCGCCAGTAGCAGAATCGTTGTAGGAACTGGTCTTGTGCGGAAGAACCCCAAGGCGATACAGAAAACATCACCGATGAAAGGCACCCAGGCTATGAGTGCCAGCCATACCCCGTACTTGTCCACAAAACTCCGGCACGAAATAAGTTTCTCGTGCTTGACGTGGAACCATTTCTCTATCCATTCAATCTTTCCGAGCCGGCCCATCCAGTAGGTCAGTACGCTGCCGAGCCAGTTGCCCAGGGTTCCTGAAATCAGACATCCCACAGGGTCTCCTGTAGATGCCAGAATGGCCATATACAGAATATCTGAACTGAACGGCAGTATAGTGGCGGCCAGAAAAGACCCGATGAAGAGCCCCAGCAGCCCCAGTGTCTCAAGAGAAAGCATAAGGTGATAATGTCTCCGGCAAAGATATGCATTTTTCATAGACAGTTTTTTTTGAGATTCACTTATCTCCGGTTTTGTGCTGTTGCGGATAATACTGAATGAATTATCTTTGTATGGACAATGGATAATATCGGACTTGACAGGCAAAGAATGCATTCTCCGGAGTATCGGAGCCTCCTTGATTTCGAAGGGAGGCTTGGGGAATTGTTGGATGAGGACAGATATCTTTCCAGGAGTGATTACAAGAAGCTGATAACGGAGTTTGCAGGTACTTATACCTTTTTCGATGCTCTCCGGACGTCAGGGATGCTTGGCGAATACGGTGACAGAAACGGGATGAACCGTTGTGTCGCCGACGATTTCTTGAGCAACTATGAGGATATCCGGAATCTGCGGGAGGGGTCGGACCGTATCAGACGTCATAATGAGGAGTTTGTTTCAAGGCATCTGATATCCGAAAGAGAATATCTGGACGGCATACTCAAATCGGTCGATCCGGGTATTTCGTTGGATGATGAACAGAGAAAAGTCATTCTTACGGACGAAGACTATATGCTGGTCGTCGCTGGAGCAGGTGCCGGAAAAACCACTACCGTTTCGGCGAAGGTGAAGTATCTTGTAGATGTCAAAAATGTCAGTCCGAACCAGATTCTGGTCATTTCCTTTACGAACAAGGCAGTTGACGAGCTTCAGAACAGAATCAACAAGGCATTGGGAATCAATTGTCCCGTTACCACCTTTCACAAGACGGGCTACGCAATCCTACGGAAGCAGGATTCCGAAAAGCGAAAGATTGTGGATGGAGGTTTTATGTATGACGTTGTGAACAAGTACCTTAAAAGTGATGTTCTGCGTAATCCGGAAATGATTGAGAAACTCATTCTTTTCTTTGGCACTTACTTTGACGCTCCGTATGAGGGTGATGACCTCAATGCATTCTTCAATTATCTTTCCAAGGCGGATTTCTCTTCGATGAGAAGCAATATGAATGAATATGTTGAAATCATCACGAACAAGCGGACAGGCAAGTCAATCACCATAAACTATGAGTCGTTGAGGTCATCGGAGGAGGCAATGATTGCCAATTTTCTCTATCTTAACAAAATCGACTACGAATACGAGAAACAGTATCCTTTCGCTTTCAAGAATTCCCGCCGTGCATACACTCCGGATTTCACCATTACACAGAACGGGCGGACTGTTTATCTGGAGCATTTCGGCATAACTGAGGCCGGGACAAATTCCAGATACACTGATGCGGAGATTGTCAGGTACAAGAATGAAGTGAACGACAAAATCAAGTTCCATCATAAGCACGGAACAGAACTGATATATACTTTTTCTCAGTATAATGACGGAAGAAGCCTTCTGGACCATCTGGAAGAGGAATTGTGCCGGCACGGGATAATAATGATTCCCAGACCTCCGCAGGAAGTCTATGAAAAAATTGTCACGACCGAAGAGAACAAGTATATTCTGAAACTTGTCCGTCTTGTCTGTACGTTCATAACGAATTTCAAAACCAACGGTTTCGGTGAGGACAAATTCCGTCAGTTCGAACGAAAAACGAAAAATGTCCGTACCCGTCTTTTCCTTGATGTGTGTCATCAGTGCTACCTCGAATACAGCAAGTGTCTGAAGGCGCAAGGAGCAATAGATTTTGAGGATATGATAAATGATTCGGCGAAGGTTCTTCAGGAACAGGCCGAGATGAGCAGAAAGCTTGATTTCAAGTATATCATCATCGACGAGTATCAGGATATCTCCAGACAGCGCTTTGACCTTGCCAGAGCATTGTCCACGATTTGTGATGCAAAAATCATTGCTGTCGGCGATGACTGGCAGTCAATTTACGCATACGCCGGTTCTGACATCACCCTTTTTACCCACTTCTCTGACATAATGGGATATGGAGAAGAGCTCAAGATTACAAAAACTTACCGTAATTCTCAAGAAATCATCGACATAGCCGGTAGTTTCGTTCAGAAGAACGCATCTCAGCTGCGCAAATCTCTTATCAGTCCGAAGCGCATTCAGAAGCCCATCATTATCGAGGCGTATTCAGAGGAGAGGAAAGAAGGGACTGAAAAGAAGGGAGGAAAGTTCCTTCTTCTTGGACAGGCGGTGGAAAGAGTCATCGGTCAGATTATTGAGGCCGGCAAGTTGGAAGGGATGCCCGCGGATTCTCCAATTCTTCTCATCGGAAGATATGGTTTCGATGCTTACAACTTATGCAGGAGTGAGTTGTTCCAATATGACGAAAAGTCCGGCAATGTGCGGTCACGGACCTTCCCGCGTGCCCGGATTGTGTTTTTGACGGCCCACCGGTCCAAAGGTCTGGGTTATGACAATGTCATCATCGTCAATGCATTGAATGGAGTATACGGTTTCCCTTCGAAAATCGATGACGATCCGATAATGAAACTGGTCGTCCACGAAGACCGTTCTGTTGAATATGCGGAAGAGCGGCGGTTGTTTTATGTCGCGATGACAAGGACGAAGAACCGGGTGTATATTGTGGTACCTGAGCAGAGACCTTCAAGATTTGTCGCTGAACTCGTGCAGGATTATTCGAACATTTGTGTCAACGGTGCACTGAATATAGACAAGAAGGACGCTCCTGATATCACTATGATAAAACGTTGCCCTGTATGCGGGTATCCTCTGCAATACCGTTACAAGAAGGGTTTCGGACTGAAACTCTGGATATGTACGAATGAGCCGGAATTATGCGGTTTCCTGACCAATGACCTGCGTGGTGGCATCCTTTCCATTTTGAAATGCACAGACTGCAAGAATGGTTATCTGATAGTCAAACCCAGCAAGGATGGGCCGTTCCTGGGCTGCACTAACTATTCAAATGACGAAAATGGATGTCGTGGTACTATGTCTGAGAGCATTTATCGGAATCTTTTTGAGATTCACTGAATCAAAGTATGAAATGAAAGCTTGAAATGAAAGCCTGAAATGAAAGCCTGAAATGAAAGTAACATTGACTATCGAATACCATACAGTCTGGGGAGAAAGCCTCACCCTCGTAGCAAAGGACAAAAAATACCCGATGTCTTGGAAAGGCAACGGAAAATGGACCGTATCCATTCTGAACTGCACTGCAAAGATGCTGTCAGACTACACGTATGTGGTGGTCAAGGACGGTCTAGTCTGGCGCACCGAATGGAAGCACCACAGTTCGAAACCTGCAAAGGAAATCAACGATGCGTGGATAGACTGTCCTATCGCAGGATGTCCGTTTCCTCGTGAACACTCTGCAACAATCTTCGACCGTCCGGGCTTCAGGGGTGCGGGAACAGCCATTCCAATTTTCTCGTTGCGAACAGGCAATGATTTCGGTATCGGTGAATTCCGTGACCTGCATCCCCTGGTGGACTGGGTGGCTGCATCTGGTCAGTGCATAATCCAGCTTCTGCCTGTCAATGACACCACCCGCAAGGGAACTTGGACAGATTCATACCCGTACAGTCCTGTCAGCAGTTTTGCTCTTCATCCGCTTTACATTCATCTTCAGGACCTTGGCATAGAGGAAGATGAAGACTTCAAGAAAACCCGGAAGCAACTGAACGAATTGCCGGAGCTGGATTATCCGGCAGTATTCAAGGCCAAGATGGCTTATATCCGCAAGGCTTTCGAGGCAAGGGGAGCAGTCGATCTTGCTTCCAGTGGATTCAGGAAATTCTACAAGAACAATAGTTATTGGCTCAAAGAGTACTGTGAATTCTGTGCAAAAAGAGATAATCTGGAATCAGAATACTATGCTTGGACGCAATACCACCTGGACAAGCAGCTCAGCGAAGAAGTAGTATATGCGCATAGCAAGAACGTTTTTCTCAAAGGAGATCTCCCAATAGGTGTAAGTGCGGACAGCGCCGAAGCATACTGGCATCCTCAACTGTTCAATCTTGACTCTTCTGCCGGAGCACCGCCTGATTTCTTCAGCAAGGACGGCCAGAACTGGGGATTCCCGACTTACAATTGGGACGAGATGGCAAAGGACGATTATGCCTGGTGGAAAGCACGTCTGCGCAAGATGGCAGAGTATTTCGATGCCTTCAGAATCGATCATATACTCGGGTTCTTCCGTATTTGGGAGATTCCTGTGGAATGCAAGAGCGGGGTTGAAGGTCATTTCAACCCTGCAATGCCATATTCTGCAGAAGAAATCCGGAACTATGGTCTTCCTGTCGAAGGTCTTTTTCACGAAGATCCGCGCCATCCGGGAATGTACCAGCCTTGCATCACCCCTGATTCACAGAATCTTGAAGGGTGGCAGAAAGAAAGGTTCGGAGCGATGTACAACGATTTCTTCTTCCACCGTCACGATGAGTTCTGGAGAAGAAAAGCGGAGGAAAAACTCCCCGAAATTCTCTCCGCTACCGGTATGCTTGCCTGTGGCGAGGACCTTGGAATGGTACCCGACTGCGTTCCCGGCGTGATGGACCACGAGAAGATTCTTTCCCTGAAAATGCGTGGAATGGAGAAAGAAGGCGAGTGGAAAGAACTCAGTGTCTGCGCCACATCAAGCCACGATATGCCTACGATAAGAATGCAATGCGAGAATGATCCTCACCCCGGGGAATGTAAATTGATTATCAAAGAATTCCTGAATTCTCCTTCGATGCTGGCGGTTTTCCCTCTTCAGGACTGGTTATCACTCGACAATAATTTCAGAAGGACGGACAGGGGTAGCGAAAGGATAAATGAACCGGCTGATCCTCATCACCACTGGAGATATCGTGTTCACTTCGACCTGTTTCAACTCACCAAGACAGAGGGTTCCAATTTTGCCAGTGCGGTTGAAGTCCTCCTGAAGGAATCAGGACGAAGTCTCGACGGTCACTCTGTTTAAAGTGACTCCTACAGGAAACACACCATACAAGCTCTTGCAATTTCAAAATTATATAATATCTTTGTATATCAGTTAGTTGCGTTTGTGAATTCTTTTAGGATTTCTTCGAAATTGCAACAAATTGCAAATCGGTGGTACGGAAAACGCCTTTGCGTACCACGGAAAACAAAGGTAAAAAATGGAGAAGATTTCGTTCAATAATAATGCTTCTGACAAGAAGAAGTTGGTCAGGCTGCGCTATCGTTTGAGAGATGGCAGATCTGTTCAGATATGTCACACTTCTGACATCAAAGCTGAAGTATCTGATCTTGAAAAGTTCGAACCTACCGGAATTCCAAAGGGCAGAATCTCGGTGTATAATGCACAATTATCTGCTGATCTGAAAAGGGAGTACGATGCGATGAAATCGGCCTATGCCCTGATGTGCGACCAGGGATTGGATATCACCACGGATGTTTTTGAACGCGAGATTGCCAATATCCTGAATCCTATTGAGAAGGTACGCAATGACAATCCTGGCGTTGTGGCACGTTTCCGTAAATATGCCAATGACGCAGCCCGCAC
>DCIN01000009.1 GCA_002315815.1 Bacteroidales bacterium UBA1725
TAGTTCACGCATAAATCGTAGAAGAAACCAATAACATAAAAAACAAACTGATATGTTGACCGACAGAGCAAAAGAAATAATCAACGGCGCAGACTCCAAAATGAAGGATGCGCTCAAGTTCCTTGAGGAAGATCTCAAGACTTACCGCGTAGGCAAGGCAAACCCTTCAGTGTTCAATCCCGTGATGGTGGATTACTACGGTTCACCCACTCCTCTCACGCAAGTGGCTTCAATCACCACCCCCGATGCAAAGACCCTCGCCATCCAGCCCTGGGAGAAGAGCCTCATCCCAAAGATAGAAAAGGCCATTATGGATGCCAACGTGGGAATGACTCCGCAGAACAACGGAGAAATTATCCGTTGCGTGGTACCTGCTCTCACTGAGGAACGCCGCAAGGATCTTATCAAGAAAGCCAAGTCTGCCGGTGAGAATGCCAAAATCGTGGTCCGCAACAGCAGACGCGACGCAGTGGATCTCCTGAAGAAGGCCCAGAAGAACGAAGGTATGTCAGAGGACACTGAGAAAGAAGCGGAAGCGGAGGTTCAGAAACTCACCGACACCAAAATCAAGGAGGTGGACAGCATAGTGTCTGCCAAGGAAAAAGAGATTATGACCGTATAGCTCCGGTCTTTTCCCTGAGCCATTCCGACACTTCGGGGCTCAACAGGGGGGAAAGTGTGAGATATACCTTTTCGTTGTAATCATTCAACCATTGCAGTTCGTCTCCGTCCAGGAGTTGCGGCAACAAAGCAGAAGTATCGAAATGGCAGAGGGTGAGAGTTTCGAACTCGAGCCAGCTGCCAAATTCGTTTGTACATTTCTCCACGCAGGCGAGCATATTCTCGTGACGTACTCCGTGCATATCCTTGCGATAGATGCCGGGCTCGTCCGTGACCACCATTCCGGGACGGAACACCACATCGTTGAAGTTCTGACGGAACTCGTGGGGACCTTCGTGCACACCGAGAAAGAACCCCACTCCGTGCCCTGTTCCGTGCCCGAAGTTCCTGACGTGACTCCACAGAGGGCCGCGGGCCAGAATATCCAGATGGCAACCACAGGTTCCTGAAGGGAACACGGCCTTGGCCAGATCGATATGGCCCTTGAGCACCAGTGTATAATCCTCCTTCTCCAAATCACTGCATTCTCCTGTAGGCACTGTGCGGGTGATGTCCGTGGTGCCATATTCGTACTGCGCTCCTGTATCGCAGAGATAAAGCCCTCCTTTCAATATCAGAGGAGCATTCGTCCGGGGGGTTACGTAATGTGGCAGGGCCGCTCCGGAACCATAGGCGGAAATGGTCTCGAAACTGTCTCCTTTGTATCCGTCCATCTCCGAACGCAGTTGTATCAGTTTCAGTGAGGCGTCTCTCTCCGTAATCTGGCGTCCGGCCTCCAGGGATTTCTCGAGCCAATACAGGAAGGTCTCCATTACGATTCCTTCGTTGAGCTGGGCTCTGCGTATGCCTTCCAGTTCGAAACCGTTCTTTATTGCCTTCTTCATCTGAACGGGGCTTGGCGAGCAGTCCACATCGCAGTCCGCAAGACTCCAGAAATGATAGTTGACAGTCCGTGAGTCAAGGAAAAGTTTGCCTGAAGACCAACCGGCCACACTCAGTTCGGCTTCGGAGTATGGAAGAATGTGTATACCCTCTGAACGGAGAATGCTGAATGTGGCTTCCGTCACGGAATCGGGGGCATCGTCCTTGAGGACGAACCAGTCGGCAGAATCGGGCGTGACGAGAAGGTAGGATATGACAAGAGGGTTGAACTCTATGTCAGATGCACGAACATTTAGAATCCACGCTATTTCATCGAGAGAAGACAGAAGCATTCCGCCGCAGCCACGATCACGTAGAAAACCACGGAGCCAGGCGAGTCTTGCTGCACGGCTCTCTCCTCCGTTTATGGTGAAAACCGGAGTCTGGGGAATGGCCGGCCGTTCGGACCAGAGTCGGTCAAGCATATTTGGTACGCTGATTACAGTGAAATCGTCGGCCACTGATGCAACCGCCGAAGCACTCTGACAGAGTCCGTCTACAGCTATGATGGAATCGGAATCAAGATTCAGACGGAGCCATTCGGGTATGAGAACCTGTTCCGGAACACGAGTCTTATGGAGGACGAAGCCTGTTCTTGCCAACTGATTTTCCGCCTGTATGAAATATCGGGTGTCTGTCCAAAGACCGGCGTGGTCCAGAGTGACTACAATGTCACCGGCCTCTCCGGTAAATCCGGACAGCCACTCTACCTGTTTCCACCTCGCTGCCGGATACTCGCTGCAATGAGGGTCGGAACCGGTCAGGATAACCGCATCCCAGGCCTTGGAACGCATCAAGGTGCGCAGGGCCTCAAGTCTTTCGGCATAATCTTTTCTTTCCATATCAATCAATTGTCAATCAGGCTTTCAGTCAATCTTTCGGTGAATCATTCGGTCTGGCTTTCTGGCTTTCTGGCTTTCAAACTTTCAATCATTCAATCATTCAGTCATTCAGTCATTCAGTCATTCTACAGGACTGCTTTTCCCCAGATTGTCGAGAATGTCCCCGAACGCCCTTTCCTCCTCTTCGGAAAGAAAACAGGCAGATATCGGAATATAGAACATCCTCTGCATAAGTTTCTGAGGCATCCCCACATAATCAAGTATTCGCTGTGCGTCTTTCTCGGTGGTTGCCACCGATGCCGTCGGGTGTCTGGATACAGCACGCAGGAGTCGTCCGATATCCGCCCTGCTGTACTTGTGATGGTCGGGGAAAGTGAAATGGTTCACTACATTGCACCTTCCGCTGAAATATCTGACCAGTGGGGTATCCTTGGCTATACCGGAAAAAAGAATGAGTTTCTTCGAATAAAAGTATCTGGAATCAGATGTAGAATATACTTTCTGTGGATTCTCGTACCTGATGGTAGTGAAGAACAGTTTCTGACGATGTCCGCTTCTGTTTGTACCCTCGCAGTCGGAAGTGCGGAATTCGCTGTATCCCATAGAGTAGGCAAAGGCCGTCTTGTCCCAGTTGTCGAGGTCGGCCGGACACTTGCTGACTATTATGACATCAGCTGCATCGGCCCTTTCCGGAAGATCACGCAGGGAGCCGAAGGGAAGCAGCCTGTCCTTTGAGATGGGACGATTGTAGTCTATGAGCACTATGTCAATGTCAGCCTTGAGCCTGCGGTACTGGAAGGCATCATCCAGGACAATAATATCAGCGGCGGGGAAGTTCCTGTTCCAACATCCGGCCGCACTGCTGGAAGCGGCAAGGGATTCAGGTCGGGCCAGAAATCCGGCACCCTCCACTCTGTCTCTGTCCACAGCAACGGTGACTGAAGGAAAACGTTTCTTTATCTGGAGAGGTTCGTCACCGAACAATGATGCACCACCCTCCCTGGTGACCTGCTGGAAACCCTTTCCGGATCTCTTGTAACCTCTGGAAAGAACGGCAAGATTAGACTCTCCCCATCTTGCGCTCCGCATAAGCATACGGAGTATCATCTCTACGTGGGGAGTCTTGCCTGTGCCCCCGACAGTGACGTTACCAACGCATATCGTAGGCACTTCTGCTTTGAACTGTTTCTTCAGTCCCCTGTTGTACAGGGAATGACGATATTTGAGAACAAGCCTGTAGGGCAGCAGCAATATCTTGTCAAGCATATCTTTCACAAATATAGTCAAGAATTCGGTAAAGCTCGGCCGAATCCAGAGTAGTAACCATTTTCATTCTGATTTCCTTGAAATCCGGAAGTCCCTTGAAGTAGCAGGAAAGATGCCTGCGCATTTCGAAAATGCCCCTTGGTTCGCCCTTGAGCTCCAGAGACAGAGCCAGATGGCGCTTTGCAAGAGCTACCTTCTCGACTACTCCAAGATCCGGCATAGGTTCTCCGGAAGACAGATAGTGCTTTATCTCCCGAAATATCCAGGGATGTCCGAAACTGGCCCTTCCGACCATTATCGCGTCCACGCCATAACGCTCGAAAGCCGCAGCGGCTCCGGGACCGTCGCAGATATCACCGTTGCCTATTATTGGAATATGCATTCTGGGATTGTTCTTCACCTCTCCGATGAGGCTCCAGTCGGCTTCCCCCCTGTACATCTGGCATCGGGTACGACCGTGTATCGTGAGGGCCTGGATACCGGAATCCTGAAGCCGTTCGGCAAGATCGACAATTATTCTGGAGTTGTCATCCCAGCCGAGGCGGGTCTTGACTGTGACAGGTTTCTTCACTGCATCCACTACGGCCCTGGTGATGGCAACCATCTTGTCAGGCTCACGCATCATTCCGGATCCTGCTCCCCTGCCGGCAATCTTGGTCACGGGACAACCGAAATTGATGTCGATGACATCGGCTCCGTGGCCACCTGCTATTTCAGCAGCCCTGTCCGCCATTCTGGCAGCCTCAACCATAGATTCCGGAATGTGACCGTATATCTGTATTCCCACCGGAGCTTCGGCCTCCAGAGTGCGCATCTTGGCAATGGCCTTGGACGCATCACGTATCAGACCGTCAGACGGGATGAATTCGGTATATACCATATCGGCTCCCTGCTCCCGGCACAATACACGGAAAGAGAGGTCTGTCACATCCTCCATAGGAGCGAGCAGCAGGGGTCTGTCACCCAAATCCAGATTACCTATCTTCATTTATCCGGTATGATTGAACGAGGTTATTGAACGGTTTCTATTGAACGGACGCGAATATAACACTATTTTTCCAGACTGTCGGCGATGATGTAACCTGCTATGATGGAGTCGGCGATGAACCAGTCCGGCTCGGGAATTCTCCTGCCCTCCACACCCTCACAGGTCCGCAATCCGAGCATCAGTGTCTCCTCACGTATTTCCTCCTCAGAGAGTGTCTCTCCGTCAGAAGTCCAAGCGAAGAGGGTACAGGAATTCCAACTGCGTCTGTCCCTGCCCCTGAGAGAATGAGCTCCGGGACCGAGTCCCACATAAGGAAGCCTTTTCCAATAAGCTGAATTATGCCTGGATTCACATCCGGGGAGGGCCCAGTTGGATATTTCGTAATGCCTGTATCCGGCTTCACGGAGCAGGGTGCAGACTGTTCCGTACTGATTCCGGCACAGCTCTTCCGGAGCCTCACGGCATTGTCCCCTTTCAATCATTCCGGCAAGGGCACTGCCATCCTCGATACTGAGTTGATAGGCCGAAACGTGTTCCGGTCCCAGCCGGATTATCTCCCGGAGAGTGGAGACGAGCATTGTTTCGTCCATTCCCGGAACTCCGAAGATTATGTCCACGCTGATGTTCTTCAGTCCGGCCTCTCTCAGAATTTTGAAAGCCTTGAGTGCGGTGTCGGCGGTATGACGACGGTTCATCCAGCGCAACATACCGTCGTCAAGCGACTGCACACCCATACTGATACGGTTCACCCCCAGTCCGACAAGTCCACGGACATAGTCTGTTCCCTTCTGCACCACATCCTCAGGATTGACCTCAACGGTGAATTCCTCGTAGGGACGGTGCCCGACAGCAGAAACCATTTTCCCTATACAGGACAGAGGCAACACCGATGGGGTGCCGCCTCCGATATACAGGGTGTTGAGCCCTATGCTTTCCTCTATTTCCTCCTTCCTCTCTTCCGCCTCGACACATACGTTGCGGACATATTCTTCGATGAGTGAGGCATCCTTTCCACAAACAAGCTTCTCGGAATAGAAATCACAATAGGTACAAAAGCTTGCACAAAAGGGAACGTGTATGTAAACCATTATCTGAGAAGCAGTTCAGCACTTCCAAGAGATGAGCGTACAGTATATGCGGTGACTGTGTACACACCCTTTACGAGTGTGCCGACATTGTTGACATAAATGCCCATATCAAGCTCAGAACCCTCATAGTCCACCTCTCTGGACGCAGTGGCCTGAAGTGTTTCGCCGTCGAGTTCGAAAGTGACTCCGCTGCCGTCCTGCATAAGGCTTCCGTCAGGTTTGATGACTCTGACATAGATGCGAACAGGGCCTCTCTCTGCCAGTTCGTTCTCCACAAGGCTCAGATTGACAAGGAATCTCACGACCCTGTTGCTCTTGTCCGTAATCTTGTCGGCCGACGTATAGGCATCCATTCTGATTCCGCGTGCCTTCAGCACGGAACCGACACTCACCCTGCCGGCAAGGTCCTCGACCTGCTGAGAGAGTTCCTCGGAGCGCCTCTTCTGGGCGGCAGCCTCCTTTCTGGCACTGGCAGCCTCCGCCGTCAGCTTGTGGTTGAGTGTGTTGAGGGAATCTATCTGCACAATGTAACTTCTCATAATGCTGCGCAGAGTGCCGAGTTCCTTTTCGTACTGACGTATCTTGGATCTGTCTGTCGCCTCCGTCCTTCTGACTCTGTCGACCAGCTGGGCAATCTCTTCCCTGGAAGAGTCGAGCTGGGCATTGATGTTGTCATAATCCGAAGACAGATTCTCGTAATCGGCCTGCAGAGACACTATCTGCTCTGTCAGATCGGCCTTCTCCACATTCAGGTCATTTATCAGTTGTCCCTTGGAATACAAGGTGAAGACAAGTGCGGCGGCGAGGGCCACGGCAATCACAACCATAACCGTCGTCACAATCTTGAGTGAGCCGCCGGCTTTTCTCTCGCGTTCTTTTCTGTCAAGTCTTTCAAGTGGATCTTCTCTTTCCATTTCTTTCAAACATTTAAAGTTCTTCTTTCAAGTTTATCGCTTCACTATTCGTTTCACTGAGTTTGAGTTGCTAATATAGTCATTATTCCGCGAACGGGAGCCTGACATTTGCGACTGACGCAAAAATATACTTACTTTGCACCATTATGAAATATCTTATACGTTCAATCAAATACTTTTTCTATCTGGTCATCATACTTTGTCTGGTGATAGCCGCCCTCATCCTGTTCAAGCTGGTGGACGGAAATATCACAACAATGTTTGTGAACGGTCTGGACTCGCTTTGGCAGATGGCGGCAATAATAGCAGTGTTCGCCATCATTTATCCCAGATTCGGATTCACGACCAGAAAGGCATACGTCAGAGGTTCTGACGAAGAACTCCGCGACGGCATTATGGAAGTGATGAGGAATCACGGTTACAAACTGGAAAAGGAGGACGGTTCCGTCCTTTGTTTCATCAAAAGATCGCCGGTCTCCAGAGCATTGAAGATGTGGGAGGACAGAATCACATTTTCCAGAGAAGTGGCAGGTTATGAACTTGAAGGTCTGGCAAGAGACATTCCGAGACTTGTCTCCGCACTTGAATCCAGGCTGGGAAATCAGGACTGAGCAACTGTATCAGGACAGAATAACTTGTATCAGTGTCAGTCTTCTTCTTCCCGTATTTTCCCGGCTGCGGCTTCAAGAGCCTCATAGAAATCCTTTCCGAAACAGTCTGACAGCGGTTTTTTCAAGAATTGATAAACAAGGGTGCCTTCACGGCGCCCTTTTTCGAAAGCCTTTGTGCAAATGTCCCAGCGGTGAAGGTTGAGAGCGAGTCCGCCGCCGGTGAGTTCAGTCACCCTCACAGGATAGAGGCTGCAGGACCTTGGCTTGACGCAACCGCTTTTCTCTATGGCACACAGGCATTCCCCCGATGGACCGAAGTGGCAGTATGCACATTCCTTTCCGCCATCCGGCAACGGTGTCACAAGTTCTCCGTCCACATCCATTTCGAAAAAGCCCTTTTCCGTCACGGCATTCCTTCCGCGGGGGGTCATCAGCGACGAATAGGCAGGATAATCTCTTTCAAGCCTTCTGAGTTCGTCCTCAGCGACCGGAGCGCCGGCATCACCTTCGATGCAGCACGCTCCACGGCAACTTTCATAATCACAGGCAAAATACTCCGTCAGGACATCCTCCGAGACAAGAATGTCGCCTATCTGCACTATTATTCCGAATTTTCTATCCGATGACATATTCAATGTTCCAAGAATCAACAAGTGACGAGAACAGCTTGCGCACGCTCTCCGGAGTCACTGCATCCACAGCTGCCTCATAGCCGGAATACGTATCCCTGCCCAGAGAGTACCTTACAAGAATTCTGTCAATCAGCGCCCACGGACGGTTACCCAGTTCTTTCATCTCCGACTTCAGATTTGTTTTGAGCACCTTCACAGTCTCTTTGTCGGGTACAGTGTCTGCAAGATTCTCCAGCAGAGACCGAACATCCTCCTGCACTTTCTGCGCCGGAATCTGATAAGGGCTTCCCGGTGAACAGGGATGTACAGACACCCTGATTCCCATCCCTTCGTACGGGAATGTTTTCTTCACTACAGAAACCTCTCCGGTGCAGCCGTCTTCAGCCAGGAGAGCAGCCAGCTTGATGCGCAGAATACGGGAAGCAATATCGAACGATATGTCGGATGCCAGACTGATATCCGTACGAACCTCATTCTGAATATACAATCCCGTTTCCGCTCCGCCCACGACCCCTTCCGCAGACTCTGAGAAAAGACTGATTCTGCCGGAACGGACAGGACAGCTGACAATAGGCCGGGGTGAGAAGGTCTTTCTGGAAGGAAAGGCCGCCAGGACACGGCATAGGTCTTTTTTCAGTGTTTCTTCGTCCAGATCCCCCATAAGAACAAGAACACCGTCTCCGCATTTGGTGAACTGATGTGCGTAATATTCCTCCGCCAGAGACTGCAGATCCACGCAGGAGAGAGGCATTTTTCTTTGCCCCGGATATTCGTAATCCGGGCAGGAGAGACTGTCCAGAATCCTCCCTGTATTCCTTGGATAAAGTTGTTCCAGACTCTTTCTGTATTTCGTCCTTTCGCTGAATGCCGCAAAGGCGTTGCTGTCCGGCCGGCGAGTGTTCACGACTGCGGAAAGGGCAGAGTAGAACAACTCCTTTGCGGAAGACAGCACACTTCCGCGGATGTCCATATCGGATGCCGATACTGTCGCCCGCATACTGATTCCCGCAGTATTCAACATTGCGTTGAATTCGGTCCAGGGCATTCCGGCCACAGTAGAAAGAGGAAATATTTCTGAGACAAGGGGGCCGTCACCGTTTCCGAGACCGGTAATTCCGGCATAGCCTCCGCGCAGCATCAGAGCATAATCGAAACGACCGATCCCCGCAGACTTCTTGTACACTACGGTCATCCCGTTCGAGAAAGTCCATACAGAACCACCGCTAACAGGCTCGCGTGTAGTGGACTTGATCTTGATTTTGCTCTTGCTCTGTACTATTGGGGAGAGCGTATCTCCAGCTTTGAACCATCCGTCCAGTTTCTCGTCCAAACCCTGGCGGAATTCATCTTCAAGCCCTTCAGCGGGAATCCCTGCGGGAAGGTCGAACCTCAGAGTGACATTGTGACTGACATCTATCAACGATGAAATATAAGCGTTGAAAATGGACAGTTCTCTTTCTTCCGGAAGTCCTTTGCGTGAGAGAAATGCGGATACGGTGGCCCGGGATGCCAGATTCCCTCCATACAGCCAGGCTGCAGCGCACTGGTCGACATATTCCCTGTCTGTTGAATTCTCCCGGCATCTGAACGCTTCTTCTTCAAGAATCCGCGCCTTGGCATAACGGAATTCGGGAATCCCTACCCCGGACGAATCTATTCCGGCAAGTACTCCGGCCGACAACCTCGATGCATCTGCAATCCGGGAAACCGGGACGGACAATTTCAGCCTGAGAAGTTCGTCATAGGGACCGGAAGCACTGTCCTCGTATGTTCCTCTCACCTCAAGCACCGGTATTCCTTTCTCTTCAAGAACCCTTGCAAGTCTTTCCCTCAGAATCAAGACAAGTTCTCTCGAATACATTCCGGTGACCAGAGGAAGAACCGTGTTCATTTCTGACCTGTCAGGTCTTGGGGTACGTATGAATATGTTGAGGGAGGCCACATTGTCCGAAGCGGTACGCATCACCAAAGAGCGCAGAGTGTCGGAGGAGTTCCGGGAATGGAAGGATGAATCTGCGTGCGGAACCCTTCTGTCCACAAGGATGGAGAAGGTCTTCATCTTTTCGAGCAGGGACTGTGCGGAAACGTCGCCGCTCACAATCACAGCCTGTTCCCCGGGAAAGTTGGCTGCAATGTCGAAGATCATCATTATGGTGGTGTCCACTACAGTCTGGTCATAGACAGGCATACAGGGAAAGTCATACCTGGTGGACGAAGGGAGGAAGGTTACATAGCCTCCGTCGCCGGGAGCACAACCGTGGGAAGAGACGAAGGCCCTTGGACTTCTGCCTCCCAGATGCGGAAGGCTGGAAAGCACTCCTGCTGCAGTTTCGGCATCGGACTGTCCTTTCTGTATCAAAGCATAATCTGCGAAACCTTTTTTTTCTTTGCCCGTCACTATATAGCAGGTGATTCCGTTGGGCAGTGTACTCACGCGGATATCCTCCGACACAGCAAGCGGAGCAAGATCCTGCGCCTGCATTGCAGAAGGCAACAGAATAAACAAACAGACGGCATTCAACAATTTTCTCCTCATTTCCCGCAAAGTCATCCTCATTTCTCGCAAATGTAAAACAATTTTACTACTTTTGTATTTCGCAGGTACAAAAACAAAACCGCATATTACAAATGAAACACATCATCTCAACCATCGCAATCCTTCTCTCTGCAAGTCTTGCAGTCTGCGCACAGGATCTCGCCGAGACCACTGAAGTTTTCAACAGTGCAATCACAGCCTTTCAAGAAGGACGCAAGACCGAAGCTCTGGAATCATTCAACAAGGCGCTCTCTCTCGCCGAAGCCCTCGGAGAAGAAGGAGAATCGATAGTGACCGACTGCAAGGGAACGCTGCCCAAGGTTGTTCTGTCGATATCCAAAGATTTCATCAAGGCCGGGGAATATGACAATGCCCTTGCCAAACTTGAAGAAACTGTAAAAATCGCAGGGGAATATAATGTGGAGGATGTGCTTGAAGAGGCTAAGACCCTGCTCCCTCAGGTATTGATGCAGAAAGGCAACAGTCTTCTGAAGTCTGACCCCACCGCCGCTGCTGCAATTTATCAGCAGATACTTGCCGGAGACCCCACTGACGGTACTGCATCCCTGCGTCTGGGACAGGCCCTAAACGCCTCCGGAAAAATAGACGAAGCCATAGCAGCTTTCGAAATTGCGGCTGCCAACGGACAGGAAGCCACTGCCAAGAAGCAGATTTCCACACTTTATCTGAAAAAGGCTTCTTCTCTGCTCAAGGCCAAAGACTATGCAGGAACCATAGAGGCCGCTCTCAAGTGCAACGAATACAGTGCAAACCCTCAGGCATTCCAGATAGCCGGCAATGCTGCCCAGATGTCAGGAAAGAACAACGACGCCATCACTTATTTCTCACAATATCTTGAGGCGGCTCCCACTGCCAAGAATGCCGGCCAGATTGCATATACTGTAGGAGCTCTCTATCAGACAGCCGGCAACAAGGACAAGGCGAAGGAATACTACGAGAAGGCCCTCAATGACCCTAAATACGGTGCTGAGGCAAAGAAACTTCTCGACGCACTCAAATAATGACCCCTCTTGAGCTTCTGGCTCCAGCAAGGAACAAGGACATCGGCGTTGCAGCGATAGACTGCGGCGCCGATGCCGTCTATATAGCCGGCCCGGAATTCGGGGCCAGAAAAGCGGCAGGCAACGATGTCGGAGACATTGCCGAACTATGCAGTTATGCACACAGATACGGAGCGAGGGTATTCGTGACCTTCAACACCATCATTTATGACGAAGAACGGGAACGGGCCCACATCCAGATGCTGCAAGCTCAGGAAGCCGGAGCGGACGCCTTCATTATCAGGGATGCAGGAATAAGTGCCTGGGAAGACATCACTGTACCCCTTCACGCATCCACCCAATGCGCTATCAGAGATGTCGGGACCGCACAATACTATGAATCCATCGGTTGCTCGAGAATAATACTGGAACGCGAACTCTCTCTCGAAACAATCAAGGAAATATGCTCCTGCGTAAGTTGCGAAGTGGAATTCTTCGTACACGGGGCACTCTGCGTATGCTACAGCGGGGATTGCAGGCTTTCTGAATATCTTGACGGACGCAGTGCAGACCGAGGGGAATGCATCCAGGCTTGCCGTTCTCTCTACGATTTGGTAGATGCCAGCGGTAAAGTGCTGGTACACAACAAAGCTCTGCTCTCACTCAAAGACTACAACCTGAAGAACAGACTCGAGGATCTGGCTCTGGCCGGAGTCAGTTCCTTCAAGATAGAAGGCAGACTCAAGAGCGAGTCCTATGTAAAGAACATAGTCAGGGACTACAGTCTGGCTCTCGATCGTCTGATAGCACAGTACCCTGACAGATATTGCCGTGCATCTTTCGGCAAGGTGTCCGGCGGGTTCGTTCCGGATGCGGAGAAGACTTTCAACCGCGGATACACAGAACTGTATCTGGACGGCAAAAGAGGCCTATGGTCTTCAATGGACGCACCGACATCTATGGGAGAAGTTGTAGGGACTGTTGAATCTCTGCGGACAAAAGACGGAACAGCCTGCGAATTCAGGGTGTCACCGTTCAAGCCCGGTCTGGTGCTGAACAACGGCGACGGGTTCTCGTTCGCCACCAAAAACGGAATCAAAGGCTTCCGGGGAGATTCCTGCAACGGTACATCCGTATCCTGTAAGGCTGTTCCCGGCCTGAAGGAAGGCATTGTATTGCACCGGAATATGGACAGCGCCTTCGAGAAGAAGCTTGAAACAATGAAATGCAAGAGGGAGTTGCAAGTGAATCTGGAAGTCACTGTGTACGATGGATACGAAATATCAATCTCAGCCACAAGCGAGGACGGCAGACAGGTCGAATGCAGTTTCCGCCCCGGTAATCAGAAGGCCGTGAATCCGCAGAGAGCGGCTTCGATGCTGAAGGAACAGCTGTCCAAGAGATACGAACATTATCACTTCAACGTGAGCGGATTCAGCGTGAACAGTTCAGACGGAAGCCTCCCCTTACTGAGCGCGTCTTCAATCAACGCAATGCGTCGTGAGACAGGAGAAAGCATCAATCGGCTCCCTTGTAGCAAGCACCGTCTGATGACGGCAAGAAAGAACTTCTTGGCAAAGGATATGAAAGAAATGGGAGCCGAGTTGATGCGTACCAGATATTGTATCAAATATGAATTGGGTCTGTGTCCGGTCAGACAGGGAGCTGAGGACTGTGGCCCGCTGTTTCTGCTCAACAACGGCAGGCGCCTGTCTCTGGGCTTCGACTGCCGCAATTGCGAAATGACCGTCACTCCTTGCGGGGCCCTCTCTCCATCCAGGGTTTTCACTCCGTCCGGAAAGTGATAATAGCGTCACCGAAGCGTCCTATGGTCTGACCATCCTCATTGAAGAATGAATGGTCAAGTTGGCCGCGCCAGACAATGTCATCCTTGTCCCTGTAGGGAATATCGATTTCAAAGCCCCAGGACTTCGATTTGAATTTGACCACAGCAGAACATTTCCAGCTTGTGGTAGTTCCTCCGTCATCCTCGACCAGCAGGAAGGCCAGCTTTTCCATCTGGTCAGTAAAGTCAGTGAGCAGAATTGATTCGAACGGCACTTTCGTTCCCACATATTTTCTTTTAATGACTATGACGAAATCCGTCACCGAAGGCGAGTAGAGTTTCAGGTCTTCGTCGGATGTAGCCTTGAAGCCATCCACTGCACCCATCTTCACCATTATCTCAGAAGCGCCTCCAAACCAGCTGTCAAAATTGCGGAGCAAAGTGATGTCCTGAAGCAGAAGCTGTCTTTTCTTTGCGGACGAAGATGAAGGTGAAGATGAAAGTGAAGGTGAAAGAGAAGATGAAGACAAAGACAAAGACGAAACCGTAGGTGCCCCGTTTGCCTTTGTATAGAAATCAAAGGGAGTGAATGCGCTGTCATCATTGCTGTTTATGACCCATACCGCCGTCTGTCTTGCAATTTCCTCAGTTACTATCAGCGAATCAACAACCCTGAGGCCGTCCGGTCCGCGCCCCACCCTGTAGCCCACATTGGATTCTGCGCCATAACCGGGGTCGAAGGTTATGATGGGAAAATCTCCGTTCCAGTCTTCGCTGTAGGGCCAGTATATCTGGAGATCTGAGGATGCAAGATCCTCAAGATACCTTACTGCTTCGGCCGCTCCTCCTTTAGTCGTGTATTTTTCTGCAAGATAGTTGGACATCAAGTCTTTAATCGGGGAGGAATACGATGCCGCCTTGGTTTGATCCGCTTTCTCCCCCACTCCCTTTCCCGGGCAGGTCAATAGGTCAGACATCAGATACTCCTCGTCATAGCCGTTGCCGGACGAAGAGGAGACGGCATCATAAACCTCGTTCAACTGCTCTTCCCCCAAAGGAAGTTCAGACAGAAGCCTGGCCAGTTGCGAACGCGAAAGAGTTCCGGAATCTTCCTGAGAAGACTCCTGAACCAAAGGAACGGAAGTACACGAACAAACAATTGTCATAACTGAAAGGAAAAGGCAGGTGAAATTTTTCATAGTTTATCTCTTCATTGTTTTTCATTGCAAAGAGACGAACTATTATCGGTTTTCCTTTCTCTTCAAACTTTTGTTTTAGGACAATTATTGTCGGTATAATATAATATTATGGCAATGAGGGTATTGGAATAGCTGATGGCTCATTTTTGGAATCTTGCCATACGTTTGCGGCCGGACAAATCGTCAATTATTTGAACATTCTTAAAACCTGCCGCCGAGAATAGCTCCGCTGTTTCTTCTCCCAAGGCCTCGTTTATCTCGACAATTCCTTCTCCTCCAGGTTTGAGCAGACTCTTCGAGATACGGGCAATGGCCCTGTAATAAAGCAAAGGATTATCGTCGGGGACAAAGAGAGCAAGCGACGGTTCATAATCCAGCACGTTCTTTCTCATCTCAGTCTTCTCTTTCTCCATAACATAAGGGGGATTGGAAACAATGAAATCGAAATTGCCGCCGGGTATGGCAGGCGATTCGGACAAAATGTCCGCATTGACAAACACGGGACCCTGACCGGAGAATTGATTGGAGAATTGGCTGGAGAATTGGCAGCGGGCGAATGTGAGGGCCTCTTCGGAGATATCCACCGCCACAATCTCGCTGCCGGGAATTTCAAGAGCAAGCGTCCAGGCAATGCATCCGGAACCGGTACACAGGTCGAGTATCCTGGTCCCCGGTCCTGATAATCGCGCCGCTTCCAACACCATTTCCACAAGTAGTTCAGTCTCCGGGCGCGGTATGAGAACTCCCGGCCCGACCTTGAATTTCCTGCCGCAGAAAGGTGCCGAACCAAGAACGTATTGAAGGGGCTCTGATCTGACAAGCCTGCGGACATCATCTTCAAGCTCCGGAAGCATATACTCCGGAATCTCTTCGGAGGGATTCACGATATGTGTATAACTCTCCACCCCGAGTTTCTCACGACAGAGCCACAGTGCAACCGACCTGGCTTCAGAAGCGGGGTACAATGCTTCCAGAGCCTGAGTGCATCGCTTCAGAAAATCGCGGAGAAGCACTATGAATTCTCGATGATGGAACTGAGGAATGCAGTTATGTCAAGACCCGCGGTGCGCACCATCTTGGGCACGAGCGAAGCACTTGTCATACCGGGAATTGTATTCACTTCCAAAAAATACAGACCGTCCCGGGCACTGATATAGTCCATCCTCACGACACCCTTGCATCCGAGACTGCGGTAGAGAGCGCAGGTGGTGTCCTGTACCAGCAAGCGCAACGAGTCGTCCACGGGGGCCGGACACAACTCCTGGCTGTGACCGTTGTACTTGGCATCATAGTCGAAATATTCGTTCTCTGACACTATCTCGATGATGGGAAGTGCCTTCACCGTTTTTCCGTCAAAATATGCGGCGCAGGTGAGTTCCTTTCCGACCACGCCCTGCTCCACCAGCACCGAAGAAGATTCCGAAAAGGCGAACTTCACAGCGGCCTCAAGATCTTCGCTCTTCCTTACCATCGTAACCCCGAAACTGGAGCCTCCCTGCGTCGGTTTTACAAAAACCGGATAATCCAAGTCGGCGCTTATTTCATCCCCCTCGCGGAAGAATACGTCGGGAGCGCACTTGACAATGCCAAGATTGCGTACAAAACATTTGCAAGCGTATTTGTCGAAGGCCACCGTGCTGGAGAACGCGCCACAGGAGCTGAAAGGAACCCCTATCATCTCGAAATATCCCTGCATCTGGCCATTCTCGCCCGGTGCTCCGTGCTGCACGATATATGCGTAGTCAAACTTGATTTTCTCTCCGAGAACCGAGATGCTGAAGTCCGTCTTGTTCACCTCCGGTCTGGATTCTTCCGGAAAAGTCACCCTCATTGAATTCTTTTTCCTGTATGCAACCAGAGACCACTTTCCGAAACGTGCAAAAATCTCATACACATCGTACTCGTTGCCGTCTATGCGTGAAGCCACAAACTCACCGCTGCGACAGGAGACCTCCCATTCGGAGGAATCACTCCCGTAAATGACCGCTATGCTGCCGTATTTGCCCATTTTTTTGCGTTATATCTTTATGCCGTTATACCATTATTACCAATATGACATTATGCCCTTGATTTGTACTTCTCAATTGAAATAATACTCCTCTTCGGAATCCTGCCCGACTATGTCCGAATGGGAATCATTGCCGTTGCCGCCAAGGAAAGTTCCCTGAGACTCGCAGTCCAGATCAGGCGCTCCGGTGGCAGGCTCCTGGAAGACAGCATCCTCGTGCAGATGCGTGAGAGGATCGGCGAGACATTTCTTCATCCATATTCCCCAAATCGGAAGAGCCATATTGGAACCGCTTCCAAGCGCAAGGGAGTTGAAATGCACCTGTCTGTCCTCGCCTCCGACCCAGACGCCGGCAGTAATTTCGGGAGTATATCCTATGAACCAGCCGTCGGAATTGTCGTTTGTGGTGCCCGTCTTGCCGGCAATATCTCCCTGAAGGCCATAGACTGAACGCAATCTGTTGCCTGTACCTTCATTGATGACCCCCTTCATCAGGTTCACCATCAGGTAGGCGGTGTTGGCCGACAAAGCTTCCCTTTTCCTCACGGATACATCGGTGAGCACCCTGCCGCTGCCGTCCTCAATTCTGGAAATGTATTGAGGAGTGATGTATGTGCCCTGTGAAGGGAAGACATTGTATGCTCCTATCATCTCGAATATCTTCACATCGGCAGCTCCCACACATATTGAATAGACTTCGTCGATATGGCTGGATATGCCCATCTGGTGCATCTGACGCACCATTGACTCAGGTCCGAGCTGCCTCATCAGGAATGCGGATATATTGTTGGAACTGTGGGCGAGACCCCACTTGAGAGTTACCGTCTGTCCTATCCACTCCTCCTTGTCCGTGCTTCTGGGTGTCCATTCACTGCCGTCAAAGAGTACGAAGGTCTGAGGCAGATTGACAACCCTGTCGCAAGGCGAGAATCCTTCCGACATCGCGAGGGTGTAGAGGAAAGGCTTTATTGTCGATCCGACCTGGCGAAGTCCCTGACGGACATTGTCATATTTGAAATAACGGTAATTTGGCCCTCCGACATAGGCCTTGATGTCGCCTGTTCCCGGCTCGATGGCCACAAATCCGCACCTGAGTATGGATTTGTAGTAACGTATGGAGTCATCGGGAGTCATTGTGGTGTCGGCATAACCTTTGGCATTCCAGGAGAACACCCGCATTTTCACAGGCTTGGAGAACTGGGCGAGAATCTCGGATTCGCTCAGACCGGCCTTCTTCTGACTGCGGTATCTGTCGCTCCAGCGGCGGGCCTGTGACATAAGCTGCCGGGCCAGTTCGGCATCGGTGTCATCGGAGAAGGGCTTGTTGCGCTTCCAACGCAGTTCGGTGTCGAAATCTTTCTGAAGCCTTTTGCCAAGATGTTCTTCAACAGCTTCTTCAGCATACTGCTGCATTCTGTAATTGATGGTCGTATATATTTTCAGACCGTCCTTGTCCAGATTCCAGCGGCTGCCGTCGGGCTTTCTGTTCTTTTCGAGCCAGCCGTATATCGGATCCTCCCTCCACCTGAGCGAATCGGAAGTGAAATCCTCAGCATATTGGTAATCTGACCTCACAGGCTTGTTTGCACTCATATCACGACGCAACATATCCCTGAAATAAGGAGCCCTTCCGGCGTTGTGGTCCTGAACCTTGTAGTTGAGCGTGATAGGAATCTGTTGAATGGAATCCATCTGGGCCTGGGTGATGTACCCGTTGCTCTTCATCCTTCCAATCACGAAATTCCTGCGCTCAAGTGCCAGATCGGGATGCAAAGCAGGATTGTATCTGGTCGGCTTGTTGACCATACCTATGAGAAGTGCCGCCTCCTCTATCGTAAGATTGGCAGGAGCCTTGGCAAAGAAAGTCTCCGCCGCCGCCTTGACACCGTAGGCACTGCTACCGAAGAAAATGGAATTCAAGTACATATCCATTATCTCATCCTTGGTGTAGTCCCTTTCAATCTTGACGGCGGTAATCCATTCCTTGAGTTTGGTGAATACCATCACAACCTTGGACCATCCCGGTATCCTGCTTTTGACCTCGCGGCGCGGATACAGGGTCTTTGCAAGCTGCTGGGTGATTGTGGATCCTCCCCCCTGGCTCGAGTCCCTCATCAGCAAAGTCTTGAAGAAAACCCTCCCAAGGCCCTTCATATCTATTCCTGAATGCTTGTAGAATCTCGCGTCCTCTGTAGAGACCGCAGCGTATACAAGATTTTCGGACAAATCTTCGTAAGGTACGTAAGTCCTGTTCTCTATATGGAAGGTTGCCAGAACTTCGCCGTCTTCGGCAAAAACCTGAGTCGCCAGTTTGCTGTCGGGATGCTCAAGCTCTTCGAAGGAAGGTATCTTTGCAAACAGTCCCACCAGAACAAGAAGGAGAAGGAGCAGCACAAAAGGAGCTGACAGAATCAACCAGAACCACTTTACAATCTTTTTTCTTTTTCTTTCTTCCATAAGCCGAAAAATGTCATAATGTAATTATGACCATTTGTATCAAACTGCGAATTTAGCACTTAAATTTTGAAAATTACCGAGTTTGTGTGTTTCTTTGCAATTCAAACAGATTATGGTATGGAGGGAAATCTTGTAATTGTGGAGTCTCCGGCCAAGGCCAGGACCATACAGAAATTTCTTGGTGACGATTTTGTCGTCAAATCCAGCAGAGGACACATCAGGGATTTGAAAGACAAAAGTTTGAGTGTGGATTTGGAACACGGATTTGCTCCGGAATACATCGTGCCCGCTGACAAGAAGCAGATTGTGGCAGACCTGAAGAAAGCTGCAAAAGGGGCCACGGTGTGGCTCGCTTCCGATGAGGACCGCGAGGGGGAGGCGATTTCCTGGCATCTGGCCGAGACTCTCGGACTCGACCCTTCAAACACCAGAAGAATAGTATTCCACGAAATCACCAGAGATGCCATTCTGAATGCCATCAGGAATCCGAGAACTATAGATATGGGACTCGTATATGCGCAACAGGCGCGCAGAGTGCTGGATCGTCTGGTGGGATTCGAACTCTCACCGGTTCTGTGGCGCCGGATTCAGAGGGGACTGTCGGCGGGAAGGGTCCAGTCAGTGGCACTCCGGCTGATAGTTGACAAGGAGAAGGAGATAATGGCCTTCAACAGCGAATCCTCTTACAAAGTCGAAGGTCTCTTCCTCCTGGGAGGAACAGAGGCGAAAGGCCAATACGATTCCAGATTCAACAATATCGACGATGCCAGAGCGTTCCTGGACAGTCTGAAAGGTGCGCTGTTCAAGGTCTGCAATGTGGAGAAAAAGGACGGGAGCAGAAACCCTTCGGCTCCCTTCACCACATCGACTCTCCAGCAGGAAGCTGCCAAAAAGCTTCATTTCCCTGTCGGAACCACGATGAAAATTGCCCAGAGTCTCTATGAAAGGGGAATCATAACATATATGCGTACCGATTCCACCAATCTCTCTTCTCTGGCCCTTGGCACTGCCAGAAAATACATCATCGAGACCTACGGAGAACAGTACTCGCACTCCAGACAATACAGGACCAACAGCAAGGGTGCTCAGGAGGCTCACGAGGCAATACGCCCCACATATATCGACAAGACGGAAATCGAGGGCACAGAGCAGGAGAAAAAGCTGTACAGCCTCATCTGGAAACGTACCGTCGCATCACAAATGGAGAGTGCGAAACTGCGGAACACCACCGTCAGCATCGCTGCGGAGGACGGAGCGGAAACGGATGCCTCAGGAAAGAAGGGAAATGGAAGATTCGTAGTCCAGGGCTCGGAAATTGTCTTTGACGGCTTCCTCAGACTTTATAATTACAGCGATGACGATGACCAGGAAGGTCTCATCCTGCCCGGAGTCAAGACTGGCGACGAGGCGGTCGCGACCAGAATCGAGGCACAGTGCAAATACAGCCAACCTCCCTATCGCTATTCCGAAGGGACTCTGGTAAAAAAACTTGAAGAACTCGGTATCGGACGTCCCTCGACCTATGCACCTACAATCACCACCCTTACCACCGGCCGCGGCTATGTGGTCAAGGGAGACAAGGAGGGCCGCAAGGTGGAGGTCACAAACCTTGTCCTCAAGGGAAACAGAATAAGCGAAAGCAGAAAAAACGAGACCATAGGTGCAGAAAAAGGAAAGCTGCTCCCCCAGGAGATAGGAATGATAGTTACAGATTTCCTCACAAGCAGTTTCTCCGACATTCTGGACTACGACTTCACAGCCAGGGTGGAAAAGGATTTCGACACCATTGCCGAAGGCGGGATGCAGTGGAATGACGTGATCGGCAGCTTCTACGGCCCCTTCCACAAAAAAGTGGAGGACACCCTCGGCAACAGGGAATACAGCCGCGTCGAGAGAGAACTGGGAATCGACCCCTCCGACGGCAAAAAAGTGGTTGCCAAATTCGGCCAGTACGGTCCTTATGTCCAGAAAGGAGAGGGAGAGAACAGGCAATTCGCAAGTCTTTCCAAAGAACAGCTGATAGAGAACATCACTCTTGAAGAGGCACTCAATCTGTTCCGCCTTCCCAGAACGGTCGGAAGTCTGGACGGCATCGATGTGACAGTACTCAAGGGCAGATACGGAGCCTATATGAAATACGGGGACAAAAACATCTCTCTCCCAAAAGGAGCGGATCCACTCACTATTGACCTCGAGACCTGTATTGGCCTGATAAGGGAGGATAACAGCCGCAAGACAGGGCCTCTCCTGGAATTCAGCGATGCAGACATCTCCGTGCTTGCAGGAAAATACGGACCCTACATCAAGCACGCCGGATCCAACTACAAGATACCTCGCGGCACCGATGCCTCAACCCTCACTCTGGACGACTGCAGGAGAATAATCTCCGAATCATCACCCACACAGGGAAGAAAATACAGGAAATACGGAGGAAAATCATAGCCAGTATGTCAAACATCAATCCCCAGAACGTAAGGAACATTGCAAAAAACACTTTGTTCCTTTATTTGAGGCAGTTCTTCATTCTTCTGGTGTCTCTGTACACCGGCCGCCTTGTTCTTGACGCACTTGGTGAGTCCGACTTTGGAATATACAATATTGTCGGCACCGTTATTGTCTTGTTTTCCTTCCTTCAAGGTGCATTGACAACCTCTGTCGAGCGATATATGAATTGCAGCTTAGGGAAAGGAGAGGCAAACAGCTTTCACAAAGTATTTCTGATGAGTCTGAATGCGAATCTTATACTTGCAGCCGTGATTCTTGTTTTGTCCGAAACAGCAGGACTCTGGATTCTCGAGAAACATCTTGTCATTCCGGAAGAAAGAATGGTTGCAGCGAGATATGTATTCCATCTTTCGGTAGCGAATTGCTGCCTTAGCATAATCAGGACTCCTTATCACGCCGCAATCATTTCCCACGAAAAAATGGACGTGTTTGCGTATTTGGGACTTGTGGAGGTTCTGTTAAAACTCGGCATAGTTTTCCTGCTCGTCAGGACAGACGGAGACAAACTCATTTTTTACGCAATTCTTCTTTTTGTCGTCACCATTCTTTTGTCTCTCATATACGTCATCTTCTGCCATTTGAAAATTGACGGAGCCCGGTTCAGCCGCTATTGGGACGGAAAACTTCTGAAAGAACTGCTCTTCTTCTCCGGATGGAATCTGTTCGGCAGTATGGCCAATGTCGGAACAGCACAAGGAATCAACATCTTCCTGAATAAGTTTTTCGGCGTAACAATAAACGCTGCAATGGGAGTTATGAACAAAGTTGTGTCCGCCATCAACTCTTTCTGCACTAACTTTCAAACAGCATTCGTTCCTCAACTGATGAAAAGTTATGCTGAGAATGATAAGGATTATTTTTTCTATCTAATCTTTCGGACATCCAAGTTCTCCTTCTTTCTGCTATATGTCATTGCGTTGCCATTTATCTTCTATTGCAATGACATTATGAATCTTTGGCTCGTGGAAGTACCCCAATACGCCGTTGAATTCACGCAGCTTTCCCTTATCTTCTATCTGATTGATGCTATGTCCGCACCTTTCTGGAACAGTGTTCAGGCAACAGGGAAAATCAAGAACTATCAGATTCTGATATCGCTTGTCATTATCGGTACTTTACCCATTTCATTCCTGTTCCTGAAAAAAGGTTATTCTCCCGAATCCGTATTGATAATCCGAATAATCATCAATCTTGCAGCCCACATTGTCCGTCTGTTTTACGTTAAGAAGCTGTTTGGTTTCCCGATAGGCAAATATCTGAAGGAGATTGTATCCAGAATTGTAATTGTTGTAGTCATTTCTTTGCCGGTTCCCCTGATACTCAGCGGAATAGATATGCAGATAATCGGGAAATGCCTGTCTTTGCTTGCCGTGATATTCACAACAGCAATGAGCATCTTCTTTGTTGGAATGAAAAAGAGCGAACGGGAAACTATAATCAAAAAGGTAAAATCATATGCCAGATAAGATCAAGACCGGAACCCTCTCTTTTCATTCTTCATACAACTATGGCTCAATGCTTCAGGCGTATGCTTTGCAACGGGCATTATTTGAATTGGGGTACGATAATGAAATCATTGATTTGCGGACTCCGGTCCAGAAGAAATTATACAGCCGTTTTTCGCCATTCAAATCGCGGGGAATTACAAATTTTCTGGAAAAAGTCTTTATCAAACTCCGCTTCGGTCGCGCCTTGAATCTGCAATATGATCGCTTTTCTTCTTTTCTTGCCTCAAAAATGAAGAAAAGCATTGAATGTACATCGCAGGAAGACGTTGAAAAGTCAGTCTCAACATACGATGTACTTATCAGTGGCGGTGATCAGATATGGAACAGCGGATGCGTTGATTTTGATTGGTCATATCTTCTTCCCTTCGAAGGCGTTGGTAAAATTTCTTATGCTCCCAGTTTCGGGCCTTGTTTTTCAAACAGCCTGCTTGCGGACTATCTGGAAATCTACAGGAAACATCTGTTATCTTATGACAGTCTCAGTTCCCGTGAGAAGGATGGTGTCGAACTGATAAATAAAATATGCGGGCGCTCTGCCACAACAGTTCCAGATCCGGTATTTCTTCTCGACAGGGCGGAATGGGATAATCTCTATCCCGAAAAACCGATTGTTGATGGCGACTATCTGTTGATCTACTCACCCCACAGATATGGGAAAGATTTCAGGAGAACAGCTGAGTATTTGGCGGCAAAACACTCGCTGAAAGTCGTAGTATGCAATTATGCGGCACTTGCTTTTGACATTCCGGCGAGATCCGAATTCCATCTTGATACAGGCCCTGAACAGTTCCTTAATCTCGTGAAAAATGCCGCACTCGTTTTATGCACATCTTTCCACGCTGTTGCCTTTTCGATATTGTTCAAGAGACCTTTTCTGGCCATTGAAGGCGAAAATGACAGCAGAATATGGAATGTTCTGGAAACCTTCCATCTGGAATCCAGGACAATTTCCATCCGAAGTCTTGAGCGGAAATCCGAAAATGCTTTGAATATGGACTTCTCCGGCATCGACGAAATTCTAACCAGTCAAAAGACGATTGGAATCAATTATCTGCAAAATTCCTTGGAGCATGCCACAGTTAGCAGGCACTGACAAGTGTACAGGATGCTCAGCTTGCGTTTCGAGTTGTCCGACCAGATGCATCTCAATGGTGGAAAGCCGGGAAGGTTTCTACGTTCCGAAAGTGGACCTGGATTTATGCTTGTCCTGCAATGTCTGCGAGAAAAGTTGTCCTCAGTTGAACCTCAGTTCCGATTACAATGAGCCTGTTTCTGTTTTGGCTGCCTGGAGCACTGATGAACATTCCAGAAGGAAAAGCGCTTCAGGTGCTGCATTCTTCGAGATAGCCAAGCGTTTTGTTGAAACGGGCGGTGTCGTTTTTGGGGCGATAAATGATAATGGCCTTATCAGACATTGCTCTGCACGCACGCCTGAAGAGCTTGACAGAATGAGAGGGTCGAAATATGTGCAAAGCTATTTGGGCGATTCTTTCAAAGAAGCGCAATCTCTTCTGAAACAAGGCACAAAAGTGCTTTTTTCAGGAACGCCGTGCCAAATTGCAGGTTTGAAATCATATATCGGTTCGGGCGACAACAAGCTGTTTTTGTTGGATCTGGTTTGCCACGGAGTGCCTCCGGCAAGGTATTTCAAGCATTACATCAGCTATCTCTCGAAAAAATACGGCCAAGTCAGCAGTTATGACTATCAATTCCGCAATGCTGAGGGTTGGGACGAGACACCCTATTTACAATCAAAGGAAGGAAGACTTGTCTTGAAAGGCAAAGATGCATCTTATATGAATTTCTTCCTGAAATCGTCAATATTCAACGAGTGCTGCTATGATTGCCATTATGCCCGAATTCCAAGGGTTGGAGATTTGTCACTCGGCGACTTCTGGGGCATAGGAAAGTCGGTTCCATTCAATGAGGACATCTCAAATGGATGCTCTCTGATACTGGTAAACACGGAAAAAGGGAAAGCTTTGATAAACGAAACCGGAAGCAGATTGTTCAGCACTTGTCGCACATTGGACGAAGCCCTTGTTGTCAATACAAATCTAAGGTCCCCCTGTCCCCGCCCCTTCTGGAGGAGCATAGTCATCCGTCTGATTGACAATAACAGGATAACATCAGCCTATCTGCTGTTCATCGCCATTCCCGGTTTTTTCTCGAAAGTGTATTGGAAGATCCATCACGCATTACATATCATAAAAATCAGAATATGCCAAAAGTAAGTGTTGTCATCCCCTTCTTGAATGCAGCAAAATATATTGAAAGATGCGCGACAAGTTTATTCAGTCAAACTCTTGCCGATCTTGAATTTATTTTTGTGGATGACAACTCCGGCGACAAATCAGGTAATCTTTTGAACGCTGTTCTTCTGAAGTTTCCAGACAGAATTCCTGAGACAACCATATTAAGAAATGACACAAATATGGGTAGCTCATTAAGCCGCAAGCGAGGTTTGTCAGTTGCAAAAGGTGATTATCTGTTTTTTTGTGACGCGGACGATTCGATTGAACCTTATATGCTTGAGACTATGTATTCCGAGGCCCTACGAGGCGGATTTGATATGGTCATCTGCAATTATGACCGTGTATTTCCCGACGGGAGTCACGTCCCTTCGCCTTCACAGAAGCCTTCGGACGATCTTTTGAAGGATTTATTGACAAACAGACTTGACAATTATCTTTGGAACAAACTGATTAAAAGAGATATTTTCAATTATCCTCATTTCTTCCCTACAGCAAGTGTCTGGGAAGATGTCGGGCTTATTTCCCAGCTCGCCGTTTACTGCAAAAAGATATCCTGGACTGACGCAATATTATATCACTACTACATTAATCCCGGCAGCCTGATGAACACGGGTGTCAAAAGAAAACGTTGTCTTGACAAGATTCAGAATGTCAGCCTTGTAGAAGATTTTCTGAAAGAAAACAATTTGCTTGGGGATTATTCCAAATATTTGACCAGGCACAAAGGATACATTCTCTCGGAATGCTTTGACTCACCGAGAAAAGATTATCTGAAAGTGTTCCCTGAAATCCACTTCAGATTATTCTTCAGCCCTTATATTCCTTTCAGAAACAAAATCGGACATCTGACAAAGCTACTGGGAATTCACGGTATCTCCCGGGCGTTTCGCAAGTTCTGATTCAACCGCTTCCTTGAAAAGCATATATGCCCTATCCACCGTGTAATCCTGGATGAATTTGTATCCGTTGCTTGCGATTTTGATTCTGAGTTCCTGATCTTCAATCAGTTTAATAATATTCTGCGCCAACGCATCCGCATCGCCTATTTTACTGACCAATGCATTCCGGTTATTCTTGGCAAGAACGGTATAGCCGGGGTTGTCCGTGCATACCACGGCCTGACCACACATCATTGCCTCCCCGATAGTCAGACAAAAGCCCTCCATTCGGCTCGGCCCGACATAAATTGCTGCCCTGTTGTTTATTTCATTGTGTGTTTCCAAGTCGGGATTGTGATAGAACTCACACCATTCAGGCAAGCCGGCTGGTTTTTCGTATGCGCCGAACAACAAAGCCTTCAATTCGGGACATCTCTCTTTGGCCATACTTATAGCCCTCAACCCTGTTTTGAAATCTTTTGTATCATGAATATGATATAAAATGGAAACTGTCGCAGCTTCTTTCTGCTCAACCGGAATGGAAAGTGAATACTCATTCCGATTGAATCCATTCGGTATGTAATAACAATCACATCCCTGTTGCTTTACAATCCTTTCAAGAAAGGGATTTATCACAATTTTTACAAATGGATACCTGTATGAAGCCAGCAATTGCTCTTCAGACACATTCCAATTCTCAAAACCTTGAATAAAATACAATTTAAGACAGTTCTGCCGGACTTTTGATTTTTGCAATGCAATAGCTGTCTCTACGGAAGTGCATACATAAATATCGCTTTCGGGAAGAGAAGAGAAATTGAAAAGAACCGTTTCTGAAATCTTCGGGTCTATTGAGAACCATATATTGGAAGAGAATCTGCCCTTGAACCGGAAATAACGCAAAACGTTATAGATTCTCCGAAAGAATCTCTCAGGTCTGATTATCTGAATAGGATACAACAATGACACCTCATATCCATCATTTGCAAATCTGTTTGCATATTCAAAAGCAACTTTGTAGCCTCCCACCGGATTATGAGGCTTGCCCGGAAACAAGAAAGTTATTTTCATTATTTTGTACTCGCAACTGCTGCAGCGTTATTGCAAGATATCAATAATATCTTCATTTCGCAAGGGAATCATTATCTTGTTTTCTGCGTTTTTGTTCCCATTTGAGAATTTCCAAAATTATCCGGTAATTCTGAGAACTGCTTCAGCGAGCCTGATATCGGAAGGCGTGGTAATCTTGAAGTTCAGTTTTTCTCCATCAATGAATGTAAGAGGAATCCCCCAGTTTTGGGCAACCGATGCATCATCGGTGAAGGACGTGTCGTAAGCCTGTTTGTATGCGTCTTTTATCTCTTCTGAGAGGAAAATCTGAGGAGTCTGGACACAGACCGTGCGGGACCTGTCCGGATCCGGAACCGAAGGGTCAGTGGAACGCAGAGTATCCACCACAGGAACCACCGGTATCAGAGCCCTGCACTCATTCATCTTTTCAAACATCGCAGATATGAGAGAGGTACTCAAAAAAGGTCTTACACCATCGTGAATCGCCACCACAGCCCCGTCGGGCACTCTCTGCAGGGCATTTCTGACAGAATGGAATCTGGTCAGTCCCCCTTTTACCAGTATCTGCGGGCAATCCAGAGACCCTCGTGCACAGATTTCCTTCCAACGTGCAATATGAGCTTCTGGCAGAACCGTAACTACATTGATGCCGGGTTCGGCCTCCAGAAATTTCTCTACAGTGCGTTGAAGAATCGTCCTGCCTCCAAGTTCGAGAAACTGTTTGGGCAGGTCGGAACCCATTCTCACCCCACTTCCGCCAGCTACGAATATCGCATAAAAATTACGTTTCATATAAACATATCCTTGACAAAATTACATAATTTTTAATTAACTTTGTATGTTTTAAGAACCAGTCCATCGTATGGCTTTTTCATTTTTGAATCAAGAACTTGCAATAGATCTCGGCACCGCCAATACAGTCATATACCAGAATGGTCAGATAGTGCTTGACCAGCCCAGCATAGTGGCTGTGGAGAACGGCACAGGCAAGTGCATCGCAATAGGACAGGATGCCAAGCGAATGCACGAGAGGAACAACCCCAACATCAAGACCATCAGACCCCTTAGAGATGGTGTAATAGCGGATTTCAACGCTGCTGAGATGATGATACGCGGTTTTATCAAACTGGCCAACAGCAGAAATCACAGCATCTTCACGCCAAACATCAAAATGGTGGTCGGAATTCCCTCCGGTTCCACCGAAGTGGAGATAAGGGCTGTACGCGATTCTTCCGAACACGCCGGAGGACGTGACGTTTTCCTTATCTTCGAGCCTATGGCCGCTGCTCTGGGAATAGGTCTTGAAATCCAGGAACCTATGGGTAATATGGTCGTGGACATAGGCGGAGGCACCACTGAAATAGCCGTAATGTCTCTCGGAGGCCTCGTGCAGCAGGACAGCATACGCATTGCAGGAGACGTATTCACAAGTGACATACAGTATTATATGCGTCAGCAGCATAATATCAAGGTCGGTGAGATTACCGCAGAGAAAATCAAAATCAATGTGGGATCCGTACTCACGGAGCTTTCTGAGGAACCGGACCCGTTCATAGTGCGCGGACCCAACCTGATGACCGCTCATCCTGTAGAAGTCGAAGTCAACTATCAGGAGATTGCCCATTGTCTGGATAAATCCATATCCAAGATTGAAACCTCAATCCTGCACGTTCTCGAGAACACACCTCCAGAACTATACTCGGACATTGTGGAGAACGGCATATATCTCTCAGGCGGAGGAGCTCTCCTCAGGGGACTCGCCAAGAGATTCTCAGACAAGGTCAACATACAGTTCCACGTGGCTGAAGACCCTCTTCACGCCGTTGGACGCGGCACTTGTGAGGCTCTCAAGCACACCGACCGCTATCACTTCCTTATGAGATAGAACAAGCGGATGGCAAGGCACGGAAACGTCAGATTCAGACTTGCAAGAGCAGCGATCTTCATTCTGTTGGAGTTCGCTGCTCTCTCTATGTTGAAAAGCAGTTCCTCCCTGGAGGATATTTGGATCAACCGTGCTTCCAGACGTGTTCAGGCATTGCTGTGGAGCAGCGGTGAAAGTCTTCGGGGATATTTCACTCTCGGCAAGGTCAACCGCGAACTCGCCGAAGCAAACGCTGCTCTGATGGAGGAACTGGAAACTTACAGGCTTGCAGATACTTCCCGCACACCGGCATTGACGGGCGGCTCGGGCAAGTTCGTGTTCACTCCAGCCACCATCGTGAAGATGAGCCGCAACTCCTCACACAACTACATCATTCTGGACAAGGGATATGAAGACGGCATACGTCCGCACAGCGGAATAGTCACCACCTGTGGAGCAATAGGCATCGTGGAATCTACCGGAAGACATCATTCTTACGGACTCACACTGATGAACAGCAATATCAGCATCAGTTCCCGTATCGGAAAGTCCGGAGTCACTGGCCCTCTGGTCTGGGACGGCACAGGAAGCAGGTACGCCTACATCAAGGACATTCCCACACATATTGTCTGCCAGAAAGGCGACACCGTGTTCACCAGCGGTTTTTCGTCCATCTTCCCTCCCGACATCCCCCTTGGTACTGTCATCGACTCTGAAATATATGACGGGGCCACACGCCGCGCCAAAGTGGACCTGTTTCAGGAGTTCTCATCCCTGAGGTTCGTGTCTGTCGTGTACAATACCGACAGAGAGGAAATTGAATCATTGGAAAATTCAGAATTGAATACGGAATTATGAAGAACAGCCGCTACATACTGCTCTATATCCTGCTGATCTTCGCTCAGGTTCTGTTATGGAATTTCTGCACTTTCTCGCCTCTGCTGACGCTGGTCATCCTTCCGACGATGATAATCTTCCTTCCTGTTAATCAAGAAACTGTCGTCTCGATGATTCTGGCCTTCGTCATCGGATTCTGCTCCGATTTCCTTGCAGACGGTATGCTAGGTCTGTCCAGTTTCGCTCTCGTACCTGTAGCATTGAGCCGCAAATGGGTAATCCGTCTGATGTTCGGTTCGGAGGTTTTCGCAAGAAATGAGAAGATTACACTCGGTTCCGGCAACTTCACCCGTACTTTAGTATCTATGGTTATCGCGGAAACGATATTCCTGGCCTGCTACATCTGGGCTGACGGAGCTGGTCTCCGACCTGCAGGTTTCAACCTGCTCAAACTGCTTGTTTCACTCGCAGCCGGCATTCTAATATCTCTGCCGGTCGCAATTCTGCTGGACAGGGAGAGCAGGTGATGGTACTGAACAGGAAAAACAGACTTCTCATCGGACTGCTTGCAGCGGCGGCCATTCTACTTGGAAAACTGTTCTACATACAAATCATCGACAACAGTTACAAGAGGGATGCAAGCAACAACTCGATGTCCTATGACTGGATTTATCCTCCGAGAGGACTCATCTACGACAGAAACGGCAAAATACTTGTGAACAACAAACTGTGTTATGACATTCTCGTCACCCCCAGAGAGGTTGTGCAGTTTGACACTCTGACTTTGGCGACCGTGCTTGACACCACAGAGGATTTCCTGAAGGACAAGATGGCTTATTACCGCAAGTACAGGACACGCATAGGCTTCCAGACACAAACCCTGCTGAAACAAGTCTCCGAACAGACATACCAGAGATTCGCCGAAGAACAATACCGTTTCCCCGGATTCAAGGCCCAGGCGCACAGCGTGAGGGAGTATCCATTCAACGCCGGAGGTAATCTTCTGGGTTACATTTCCGAAGTCGATTCGGACTTCCTCAAGGAACATCCCAACGAGTATCGTGCTGGAGACTATGTCGGCAAGACGGGAATGGAGGCGGCCAGAGAGTCTGACCTCAAGGGAGAAAGGGGTTACCATATCAATATCAGAGACTCCAGGAACCGCATTCAGGGAGCATTCGAAGGCGGATTATATGACAAGGACGCTGTACCGGGACGCAATCTCACCACAACTATTGACGCAAGTCTGCAACAGTACGGACAGGAACTGATGAAAGGGAAAACAGGAAGCGTAGTGGCAATAGAACCTCGTACAGGTGAGATACTTGCAATGGTCTCCAGCCCTGGCATAGATGTGAGCATTCTAGGCGAGATAAACAAGCAATACGCCAAGGTGGCGGCAGACCCTGGCAAGCCTATGTTCAATCGCACGGTTATGGCCTCCTACCCTCCGGGATCCGTGTTCAAACTCATCAACGGTCTCATCGGACTCCAGGAAGGCGTGCTCAGACCCGGCGACAGCTACCCCTGCAACTACGGCTTCACTTACGCCACCGGCAAGGTGCTGGGCTGCCACGGACACACCTCCCCTCTTAATTTCTACGATGCAATAGCCACCTCTTGCAACGGTTATTTCTGCTATGTGATGCGGAATATACTGACCAATAACAAATATTCCGACATACAGGAGGCTATGGATAAATGGAGGGAGTATGTTTTGAGTTTCGGCTTCGGACGCAAACTCGGCAGTGACTTCCCTGGCGAGTTGGGAGGCAATATCCCCAGTTCCGGATATTACGACAAACTGTACAACGGGCACTGGAGGTTTCCGACTGTGGTCTCTCTGTCAATCGGGCAGGGCGAAATAGGTGCCACTCCGCTCCAGATTGCAAATCTGGCTGCAATAATGGCCAACAGAGGCTATTGGTACATACCCCACATCATCAAGGATTCCGATGAGATAAGGATAGATGACAAATACAGAGAGAAGAACTACACCCTTGTGGACACTACCTTCTTTGCAGACGCAGTGAAAGGTATGTATATGGCTGTGAACGGCGGAGGAAAGGCGGGCGGGACGGCATTTGCAGCTGCGATTCCCGGAATAGAAGTCTGCGGCAAGACGGGTACAGCTCAGAACCCTCGCGGCAAAGACAATTCTGTTTTCATCTGCTTCGCCCCTATGGACAATCCCAAGATTGCCATTGCCGCGTATGTGGAAAATGCCGGATTCGGAGCCACCTGGGCACTTCCAGTAGCATCGCTGATGATGGAGAAATACCTCAAAGGAGAGATTGACGAAAGTCGTATCTACCTGGAGGATAGGATGTTGAATGGTTTCAAAAACTGAACGATGGGCGGAATGATACAGATTACATCGCACAGACGCAGCCTGAAACAGTCCATAGACTGGAGAATTGTAGGCTGCTATCTGATTCTCATTCTGATAGGCTGGGTGAGCATCTACTCTTCCATTCATTCGACCGAACCTTCATCCATTTTCGACTGGAGTGCCAGAAGCGGAAAACAGTTCATCTGGATAGTCACAGCATTCGTCATCGATACAATTATCCTGCTGGCAGTGAACCCCGGAATATGGGAGGTCATCTCCACTCCGGCATACTGTTTCGTGATGTTGCTGCTGGTGGCGGTGATTTTTCTCGGCGTAGAGGTGAAAGGATCTCATTCCTGGTTCGCTCTGGGACCAGTAAGGTTCCAACCTGCCGAGATATCCAAGATTACCACGGCGATGCTGCTGGCAATGTATCTGAGCCGGCCGGGCCACAAAATAACCGATCGACGGACATTTCTTGTAACCTCCTGCATAATAATGCTTCCTATGCTCATCATTCTTGCTGAGAGCGAAACAGGTTCTGCGCTTGTATATGTGGGATTCGCAGCCGTCCTGTATAGGGAGGGTCTGTCGGGATGGTTGCTGACAATTATGGGTATGGCTGTGCTCATCTTCATTCTTACACTCACCACAGTATGGTGGGTTCCGACCATACTTGTCTCTATCCTGACTATGCTGTACCTGTGGAGGATGCTCCGCAAGATGGAAAGGAGTCCCAAACTTGAGAAGCTGAAGGAAATAAGAAAAGTGGCACTTGCCTTCGCCTGCGGAATGGTACTCATCTTCGCAACCGGCTTCATCTTCGAGAACGTCCTTCAGGACCATCAGAGAAAGAGAATCGAAGTCCTTCTGGGAATGAAGGAGGACCCTTCCGGTGTAGGTTACAACGTCCGCCAGTCAATGATAGCCATAGGCTCCGGAGGATTTGCAGGCAAGGGGTATTTGAACGGAACACAGACATCGTACGGATTCGTTCCCGAGCAGAGTACGGATTTCATCTTCTGCACCATAGGGGAAGAGTGGGGCTTCATCGGATGTCTTGCAGTCATACTCATATACGTATATCTGATATACAGAATCATCAAGGATGCTGAGGAATGTCGGTCCGCCTTCACAAGGATATACGGTTACAGTCTCGCAGCCTGCTTGTTTATGCACCTGTTCATCAATGTGGGTATGACCATAGGCCTGATGCCTGTCATTGGAATTCCCCTGCCGCTTCTTTCGTACGGGGGCTCGTCGCTATGGGCATTTTCAATAATGTTGTTTGTATTTTTAGCCTTGTATCGGCGGGAAAAAGTCTATTTCTGAAGATATATAGGCTCATCTGCAAAGTTCCGTG
>DCIN01000046.1 GCA_002315815.1 Bacteroidales bacterium UBA1725
ACTGTTCGGGATCTGCGGTGTAGACTCCGTCCACTCTCGTACCTTTGAGCAGGGCATCGGCACCGATTTCCAATGCTCTGAGTGCGGCTCCGGAATCAGTCGTGAAGAAAGGGTTGCCGGTACCTCCGGCAATCAGGGCCACACCGCCTCTTTCGAGTATGGCGACTGCGTCCTCCCTGCGGTAGTAGCGGGCCACAGGATCCATAGGAGTGGCAGTGAACACGTCCGCCTCGACTCCCAGGGAGCGGATTGCGCAGGCCAGTCCCAGAGAATTGATTACAGTGGCAAGCATCCCCATCCTGTCCCCGCTTATCCTGTCGAAGCCTTTGCCCATTCCCTGAAGACCACGGAAGATGTTCCCGCCTCCGTTCACTACTGCCACCTGATGGCCGGACTTTACGGCTCCGACTATCTCTTCTGCGTATGAATTGAGACTCACGGAATCCACACCCCTGCCTTCGGGGCCGCCCAGACTTTCTCCGCTGAGCTTGAGAAGAACTCTTTTGTACATACTACAAAATTGGTTCAAAATTATGAAACTTGCAAGATTCGGGCTATATTTGCAATCCTGTACTGAATCAAATCAACTACAAATGTTCATATTCAACTCATCCATCGGAAAAAAGTTTGTCCAGGCTGTCAGCGGGGCTTTCCTTATCCTGTTTCTTCTTCTGCACGCAACCATCAACTTCTTCTCAGTAATAGACAGTTTTACCGGCAAGTACGGCGCAGTTGCTGCAGATGACAAACTCTTCTCAGCAGGTGACGGACTCTTCAAGCTCGGCTGCGACTTTATGAGCACTCCCGTCATCGACATTATGGTGCCCGTTCTGGCGTTCGGATTCTTCGTCCATATCCTGTATGGATGCTGGCTCACTGTCAAGAATATCATCGCCCGCGGCGGAGTGAAGCGCTATGAGGTTTCCGGAAAAGGAGCCACTGATTCCTGGTCAGCACGCAATATGTTCGTCCTCGGAATCGTGATTCTCGGCTTCATCGGCTACCATCTCACATCGTTCTGGGCTCATATGCAGTTGCCTGAAATGTTCGGAATAGGCACACTGGAGGAGAATCCCTATGTCCTGCTCAATCTCACTTTTGGCAAGTGGTGGGTGCTTCTCCTTTATCTTGTGTGGTTCATCTCTATCTGGTATCACCTCACACACGGTTTTTGGAGTATGTTCCAGACAGTAGGTTGGGACGGGAAAACCTGGTTCAAGAGAATCAAGGTCATCGGCATCATTCTGGTCACCATCATCTGTCTCGCATTTGCAATCACAGCTATTAACGCCTTTGTACAGGCCAACTGTCTCGCATAGGCGATTCTTTTTGAAATCTCGGAAATATTTCATATCTTTGCGACCCCTATTTTGTGTAGGGATCGCAATTTTTATTAACTAATTAAAGATCAAGACAGTGGACACACAAAGCTACAAAACCGTATCGCTCAACAGTGCGACGGTAGACAAGAAGTGGGTTGTCATTGACGCGACGGATCTCGCACTTGGTCGTCTCGCATCCCGCGTTGCACTTGTCCTCAGGGGCAAGACCAAACCGGGCTATACCCCCCACGTGGACTGCGGAGACAACGTTATTGTTGTCAATGCGGAAAAGGTGGCTCTCGGTGGGAAGAAGATGACCGACCGTGTTTATACACGCTACACCGGATATCCCGGCGGACAGAGATTCACAACTCCCAAAGAGATTCTCGCGAAGCAGCCTGCAGAACTCGTCAGGAGAGCTGTAAAGGGTATGCTCCCCAAGACACGTCTGGGTGACGATCTCCTCGGTAACCTCTTCATTTATGCAGGACCCGAGCATCCTCATCAGGCACAGAACCCCAAATCAATCAAGTTGAACGAAATTTAAACAGAGCAAATGGAACAGACACACGCCCTTGGAAGACGTAAAGCAGCTGTGGCTCGCGTTTATCTCACTGCCGGCAAAGGCAACGTTACGATTAACGACCGCGCTCTCGAAGACTATTTCGCCCTCGAGTCCCTCCGTTACATCGTGAACCAGCCTTTCGAGGTTACGAACACCCTCGGCCAGTTCGACGTCAAGGTTACCATCGTAGGTGGCGGCGTCAAGGGACAGGCAGAGGCTATCCGCCTCGGAATTGCCCGCGCTATGAGCGAACTGAACAAAGAAGAGTACCGTTCCGCACTTAAGGCGGCCGGCTTCCTCACCCGCGATGCACGCGAGGTTGAGCGCAAGAAGCCCGGTCAGCCCGGAGCACGTCGCCGCTTCCAGTTCAGCAAACGTTAGTCAGAACTTTTTTACGGCACAGTCGGGTTTTCAAACCATCGCTTTTCTGATGGTTGCCGGACTGCGGAAAAGGCCGGAGACCGGGATGCCGCTACTCCGCCTTGAAGAAAAGAGACCCCGAGCAGGGGACAGTTATTTTAAACAAGAAAACAGAAAATGTCACGTACAAATTTCCAAGAACTGCTTGATGCAGGCGTACACTTCGGACATCTCGCCCGCAAGTGGAACCCCAAGATGGCTCCGTACATCTTCGATCAGAAGAACGGCATTCACGTCATCGACCTGCACAAGACCATCGTCAAGATAGACGAGGCGGCGGAAGAAATGAAGCAGCTTGCAAAATCAGGACGCAAGATTCTCTTCGTAGCCACAAAAAAACAGGCGAAGGACCTTATCAAGGAGAAGGCCACAGCTATCGGAATGCCCTCAATTACAGAGCGCTGGGCAGGTGGTATGCTTACGAACTTCCCCACCATCCGCAAGGCCATCAAGAAGATGGGCACCATCGACAAGATGAAGGAGGATGGCACATTTGAGAAACTCGCCAAGAGAGAGCGTCTCCAGGTTGACCGCCAGAGAGAGAAGCTCGAGAAGAACCTCGGTTCCATCCGCGATATGAGCCGTCTCCCGTCAGCACTTTTTGTTGTTGATGTGCAGAAGGAGGCCAATGCAGTCAAGGAGGCCAACCGTCTCAACATCCCGGTATTCGCAATGGTTGATACTTGTTGCGATCCCACTCCAATTGATTATGTAATACCGGCGAATGATGACGCGACCAAGTCCATTGAGTGCGTTGTGAATGTCCTTTGTGCAGCCATCAACGAAGGTCTTGAGGAGCGCAAGCTCGAGAAAGACAAGGAGATGCCCGCTGAGGGAGAAACCGAATCTACACAGAACGCAGGAAAGAAGCTCCGTCCCCGCAAGGGAGCGAAGCCTGTAGATGCCGAGCCTGCACAGAATGCCGAATAATCTTTAATAAGACAGAATTATGGCAATCACCGCAGCAGACGTAATGAAATTACGCAAAATGACTTCCGCAGGAATGATGGACTGCAAGAAGGCTCTTGAAGAAGCAGAAGGCGACTTCAATAAAGCTATGGACATCATCCGCGAGAAGGGTAAACTTGTAGCAGCGAAGAGAGCTGACCGTGAAACTTCTGAGGGTGCCGTCAAGGCACGTATCACCGAAGGAAAGGCTATTCTCGTTTGTCTTGGCTGTGAGACTGATTTCGTGTCCCGCAACGCTGACTTCCAGAATCTTGCAGAGGCAATTGCTGATGTGGCCATAGCCAGCTGTCCTTCAGATCTTGAGGGACTCAAGGCATGTAAGATGCCCGATGGGTTCACCGTGGAGGAAGCTGTAGAGGCTCAGACAGGCAAGACCGGAGAGAAACACGTTCTCGCATATTATGCAATCGTTGAGGCTCCTTTTGTAGCCGCTTATGTACATAAGCTCAACGGTAAGCTCGGTGCGCTTGCAGGCTTCAACAAACCTGTTTCCGAAGAACTCGCCAAGGGTGTTGTAATGCAGATCGCATCAATGAACCCCGTTGCAATTTCCGCAGAATCCTGTCCTCAGGAAGTCCTTGATACAGAGTATAAAGTTGCTGTTGAGAAGACAAAGGAAGAACAGGTGCTCAAGGCAGTTGAGGCAGCACTCAAGAAGGCAGGTATCAATCCTGCCCACGTGGATTCAGAAGATCACATTGAGTCCAATACAAGCAAGGGTTGGATTACTCCTGAGCAGGCTCAGCAGGCAAGAGAAATTATCAAGACTGTCGGTGCAGAGAAAGCAGCCAATCTCAACCCCGTTATGGTGGAGAATATCGCTAAGGGCAGAGTACAGAAATTCCTCAAAGAGAACACACTCGAGGAACAGGAATACCAGATGTCCGATGACAAGAAGAGCGTAAAGGAAGCCATAGCGGCCGAGGATAAGGAAGCCAAGGTTACAGTGACAAAGCGCTTCTCTCTTACTGACTGATTCCAATCAGGATATCAATATCAAGTAGAGGGTGACCGAACAGCCGGAAGACTGAAGGTCACCTTCTCTTTTTTTGCTTCACTAAGTGAATCTCAAAATATCAGCGGCCAATAAGTCTTGAGAGACTATTGGCCGCTTGAATATAAAAGAAAACAGCTAACTCACCTTTATTGTGATGCGGTAGATTTTTGGTTAATTGTAAGTACAATGTGATTTCTATAGGATAAATAGTATATCAAAGCCATAGAACTTCTTTCCTTACCTGTATCGTTTTGAGTCACACTCACAGAGTAATGGTAATCGTCTATAATTGATACCGATACCCAATCGCATTTGGTTGAAGAGGAATACTCACCCGGACTAAGATTTCCGTCATCAGTTTTGATTGAACCCGTCCAGCTCAAGACGTCATCAGACTCCAATATCTGAGAGGAAGAAGAAGAATCAAACTCCAATGTTTTCGTGTCATTCAGTAATTGGTTTATATTGAAATCATCCGTACTACAATTAGAGAATAAAGGTAACAATAATAATAAGAACCTTCTTATCCTTTTCACTGCTAAAAATAATAAGTGATCTCGAAAAATTACTTGGCAATATTATCTTCGCCTTAAGGGTTCATATTTCATTCTTTATCGGTTATTTCACCTTTATCCGCCACATAGTCTTTCCCTCTTCAGAAATAATATGTCCTCAACAAAAACTTCAATCTTTACAAACTCATTGATAGAGCTTCACTAAAAGACAAATGACTAATATGATATTCCGGTGACTGTGTGGAGGTTATAGGCGAAATTCAAACGTGAACCGGAATAATCTTTGTGGAAACTGAATTTGGTTGAAACACCGCCGGAATTCGCATTGAAGGCTCCGCTTGCGTAGTATCCGTTATATAAACCGTTGAAACCCCAATTACAGTGGAACAATGTGCGATACTTTGTGGTTGTGCTGAGAACTCTGTCTCCACTGTAAACAGTCGTTATCTGTTCTTGTCTCAGTGCACCGTCTATTACCCAGGCGTGTCCTGAATATGCTTCTTTCAGCAATATTGACCAGCAAAGAATGTCAAGGTAGAATTCTCCGTGGACATCGTCACCGGCAATAAGTACGGGATTTCCTGCGTAGAGATCCTGAAGAACTGTAGGACCGTCATAGGCCTGATATGTTCCGGGATGTGAGAAACCGATACTGTTCAAATAGCTGACTGCAGCGGACAAATTGGCCGTTGCACACCCGTATCCGTTGCTTTCGTAATCCATATTGACACCTTGACCAATCGCAGCCATAAGTGAGGCAACTTGTCCGGTGGCCACTGAACTGCTGGTACTGGTAATTTTGGGAGTTGCTTTCAGAACACTCCAGTTGTAACTGGTCGGACGTTCCCAACGGCTGAGGAGTTGTGCTATTGCCGTTGCAACGCAACCTGTTACCTGATGGTAAGGATGGCCAAGCTCATCGTTTACCAGAGGAGTGGCACCATTGTAAGGTACACCTTGACCCCAGGTTACTGTTATCATCGGGCTTACGGATCCACTGCTAAGAGTGGTCCAATCACCGACTACCGTAGTTTGTACAGGAGTGGGGGGCACTATTCTTTTCTTCCTTCCAACCATAAGGTCATCGCATTTTTTGGTGGATCCGGAATTGAGTTTGTCAAGTGCGGAGTTGATAAGGGCATCTTCCTCATTTTCTATTCCGGCAATCTGCTCCCTGATAAGCTGATCGACATTAGACAGCATCAGGAGCACGTTATTGTCGATTTCGTTGTTCGAATAGGCACTTCTGAGTGTGCTTTCAGTCAGGTTTCCGCTGTCTGCAACCAAGAGAATATCATCTGTTCTCCTATCTGCGGAAAGGATTGAAAAGCCCTGATTGTTCGAGAAATTCACGATATATCCGTTCTGCTGGGGTGCCTGCGTCTTTGTGGAAACGGAATTGAAAGGTATGATTGACTCGATTGTTCTGGGCTCTCCCTTGGTGGTGGGAGACACTGCATCGAGATATTCCATCACATAATTGGCGGTTTCATTAATTTCTTCCTCGGAATATTCGTGGCCGTTGGTCATACAGAGGAGAGCCGTCAATTCATCGTCCGTAAGTTCAGAATTGTCCGCAGGATCAACTTCGGATATCGCGGATTTGTTGCAAGAATAGCTGGCTGCCAAAAGCAGAGAGCAAAGAATACCTTGTGCGGCAAAGCACAACAGGCTGTTTTTGATTTTTGCCATAAAAATATTAGGGTTAATATGAGTTCTGCTGCGTATTGCAGATAAAATTGCCTGTACTTGAACAGGCAGGCAGCAGACCTTTCATATTGTCCACACTGCCGCGCAGGTTTAGATTTCGCAGCAAATATAGACTTTATTTTTATATTCTTACTTAAAAAGCGAAAAAATATACAAATATTGATGATTTTTAATTTTTGACCGCCTCACAAAGCGAGCTGCACAACTGATGTAAAATTCAAATAATCCTATCTTTCTTGAGTTCATTGAAAATGAACCAGCAGTAAGAGATCAGCAGAACAGTCCCCCCGGAAATGAGAATCCACACGTTGTCTGTCAGTTCTTTCAACGAACCGTAAAGGAAATAGTATCCGGCGGCAATCACCGCGAAGGTTAAAAGCGATTTTCCGTCATAGTGTACGGGTAAATATTTCTGGCTGAGTGCCCAACTGATGAACATCGCAACGCCGTATCCGGCCGGACCTCCCCAAGCGCAGGCCCAGTAACCGATTCTGGGAACGAAAACAATATTCACTGTTAGCAGAACTACTGCGGCTATGACATTGATAATAGCTCCCCACCAGGTCTTGTCTGTGAGCTTGTACCAGAACGAGAGATTGAAGTATATACCCATAAACAGTTGTCCCAACATCACGATGGGCACGACTCCGAGCCCTTCCCAGTAATCTTTGCCTATCAGCAGCTTGAGGATGGGGAGATAGAAAATGACTGCAAGAAATGCCAGAAGAGAGAAGATTATGAACCATTTCATTCCGTCAGCAAGTGTCTTTTCTCTTACATCACTTCCGCTTTCTCCTTCGTTGCTTTTTCTGTTCTTGTTACTGTTTTTGGCTTCGCCGAAGACTATGGGTTCATAGGCATAGCGGAATGCTTGTACCAGCATAGCCATTATCATTGCAATTTTAGAGCAGGCTCCGAATATGCCCAACTGTATATCTCCATCTTTTCCAGGGACGAGTAATTTGAACAGAATTTTGTCTGCATCCAGGTTGAATATGCCCACAACAGAAAAGAGCAACAAGGGCCAGGTGTAAGACAACATTCTGGTACACAGAGATTTGTCAAATTTGATGCTGAGGTCTTTCATTTCCGGGATGAATCCCAGGGTAATGCTTACCGTACATACGAGGTTAATGAAAAATATCAAGCCGACTCCGTTATCGAAACTCATATACAGAGCCTCGAGTCCTGGGAAACTGCCGAACAACTGCGGTATGACAAGGAATGTAAGAAGATTGAGCAGTATGCTGGCAAAAATGAAAGACAATTTAAGAATCAAGAACTTGACAGGTCTCTTTTGCTGTCTCAATCTGGAGAAGAGGATGGCCTGGAAAGAGTCGAAAGCAGTGATGACGGCGAAGCATCCAATGTATTCAGGGTGTTCTGAATATCCCAGTACCGACGATATCGGGCCGATGAAGCACATTACGCAGATGACGAAAAGCATCCCCGTAACCCCCACCATTTTCAGGGCTGTGGAAAAGACTTTGTCCGGATTCTCCCCAGACTTGCCGGCAAAGCGGAAGAAAGTAGTCTCCATCCCGAAAGTCAGGAATGCCAGCATCAGTGCCGCCCAGGAATAAAGATTGGTAATAATACCATATCCTCCGGATTCTGCCGGGAAAATCTTAGTGTACAGCAATATCGAAAGCAGATAGTTCAAAAACCTTCCCACAATGCTGCTGATACCGTATAATGCAGTGTCCTTGGCCAGAGACTTGATATTCATAATAAAAATCTATGCTACCATATTATAGTACGACAAAAATACAAAGAATTAATGAATAATGGTGCAAAATGCAGTTAATGCGTTATGGAATAAATTAATGATTATCTATAAAAAAATATTGTTTATCAATAAATATTTATATATTTGCCAGAAATATATCATAGGTCCATTTAGTAAAACTCTACAAAAATAAACTGTATAAATATGGCAGAATGGTGTAATTCACTCAGCGTTATGATGAAGATTCTGTGGGCTGTGACCCTCGTTTCTTCCCTTTGTTTTATTGTCCAGAGCATTTTAACATTCATCGGTATGGATGCAGATGGTATTGATTCGATGGACGGTGCGGATGCTGTATTTGATGCGGATGCGGATGGCGGAGGTGCGAATCTCTACACCTTCCGCAATCTTGTGAATTTCCTTATGGGTTTCGGTTGGACGGCAATTATTCTGAAGAACAGCATCGAATCCATAGGCTTGCTCCTTTTTATTTCAGTTGTCGTCGGCCTTGGGCTGGTGGCTGCCGTAATGTATCTGTTCAAATGGATGAGTGGAATGCAGCAGTCCGGCAACATAAATGTCCATACATCTGCGGTCGGCTGCTACGGCAACGTGTATCTTACCATTCCTGAGCAACGGTCGGGAGAGGGCAAGGTGCAGATTACGATAAACAATGCAGTCCGCGAATACAATGCCCTTTCCGACGGTGAAGAACTCAAGACCGGGACCCCGATCACCGTGGTGGAGGTCATAGATGCCCAGACGTTGCTTGTCGAACCAAGCAATTCATTGATAATCTGATATCATATTATAAGATTTCATTTTACAAACAAATAATACTATGGTAATTTTTATTATTCTCATCTCCTTCTTTGTGCTGGTTGTGACCTTCGCTGCCTGCATCAAACGCTACAAACGTTGTCCCTCAGACAAGATTCTTGTTATATACGGTAAGACTGGAAAGACAAAGCAGGGTGCCGTTTCGTCCGCCCGTTGCATTCACGGAGGCGCATCATTCATCTGGCCTGTTTTCCAGAGTTATGCCTTTCTGGACCTGAAGCCCATCTCTATCGAGTGCAATCTTACAAATGCCTTGTCCAAGCAGAACATACGTGTAGATGTTCCCTGCCGCTTCACCGTAGGAATATCCACTGAGCCGGAGAATATGACCAATGCCGCCGAGCGTCTCCTCGGCCTCTCCATAGAGCAGATTCAGGGCATTGCCACCGATATCCTCTTCGGCCAGTTGCGTCTGGTCATTGCCACAATGGACATTGAGGAGATTAATGCCGACCGCGACAAGTTCCTCGCCAATGTGAGCACAAATGTTGAGGCCGAACTCCGTAAGATAGGGCTCAAGCTCATCAATGTGAACGTAACCGATATCCGTGACGAATCCGGCTATATCGAGGCTTTGGGAAAGGAAGCCGCTGCCAAGGCCATCAACGATGCCAAGAAGAGCGTAGCGGAGCAGAACCGTTACGGAGAAATAGGAAAGGCGGAAGCCGACCGAGACAAGGACATCCGTATCGCCGAGACCTCAAGAGATACCAGAATCAAAACGGCAGATGCAAATGCCAAGGCTGTGGAGGGGGAAAACAATTCCAGAATCGCCATCGCCAATTCTGATGCCCTGCGTCGCGAAAAATCCGCCGAGGCCGAAAGAATAGCCGTAGCGGCAGAGAAAGTCCAGGCAGCCAAGGCCCTCGAAGAAGCCTATAAATCCGAACGTGATGCGGAAATCGCCCGTGCTGAAAGGGAGAAGGCCACACAGTCTGCCAACATCGTGGTCTCCGCCCAGATAGAAAAGGAAAAAATGATTATTGAAGCTGAGGCCGGTGCGGAGAAACTGCGCCGTGAGGCAAAGGGAGAGGCGGATGCAATCTACGCCAAGATGGATGCACAGGCCCGCGGTACATTCGAGATTCTCTCAAAGCAGGCAGAAGGCTTCAATCAGTTGGTCAGGGCTGCAGGCGGTGATGCAAAAGATGCAATCACAATGCTCATTTCCGACAAACTGCCCGAACTTGTCAAGACTCAGGTGGAGGCTGTGAAGGGCATAAAGATAGACAAGGTCACCGTTTGGGACGGAGGAAACGGCAAGAACGGGAAGACTGCAACGTCAAACTTCATTTCTGGTATGATGGGTTCCGTGCCTCCTCTGGAAGACCTTTTCAAGATGGCGGGTATGAATCTTCCTTCATATCTGAAGGGTGATTCCGACAACCAAACAAGCGAAGGGACTGCGGCCGGAGAAACCGGAGCAGCAAAAGCAGGAATGGAAACGGCGGAGGAACAGTGATGTCTATCGTAGTCAATGTAGACGTGATGCTCGCCCGCCGGAAAATGTCTTCCGGAGAACTTGCGGAGAAGGTCGGGTTGTCTGCTGCGAATCTGTCGATACTCAAGACCGGCAAAGCCAAGGCTATCAGATTCTCAACTCTTGCCGCTCTGTGCGGAGTGCTCGAATGTCAGCCCGGAGATCTCCTCGAATACAGGAATGACGGATTGTAAAGAATTGCTACATTTGCAGAATATGAGAAAAACAATCAATATTTCAGTCTGCTGCCTTTCGGCCTTGCTCTTTGTCTGCTCCTGCTCCTGTGGGAACAGAAATGCGGACAAGGCTGCAGAGGAGGCGGCACAGGCAACTGCCGATTCAGTGGCGGCTGCACAAAGAACACAGGCAACTATGGACAGAATTGCAAAACTTCCGGAAGAACCGGTATTCGACATCGTCACTTCAGAAGGAGTGATAAAGGTCAAACTGTATTCAAAGACTCCCAAGCATCGGACTAATTTTGCCAAGCTTGCTTTGGAGGGATTTTATGACAACATCCTGTTTCACCGTGTCATCAATGGTTTTATGATTCAGGCAGGCGATCCGCTCACAAAGGACGAAGCCAACGCTGCTATGTTTGGAACAGGAGGCCCGGGCTACACTGTTGAGGCGGAGATTCTTCCTGAATACACGCACAAGAAAGGCGCTCTTGCCGCTGCGCGTCGCGGTGATGCCGTCAACCCGTACAAGGAGTCTTCAGGATCTCAGTTCTATATAGTACAGGACGAAATGTCGTGCTCCCATCTTGACGGAGACTACACAGTGTTCGGTGAAACCATAGAGGGTCTGGATGTGATCGACAGGATTGCTTCCGTTCAGACCGACGGAAGGAGCCGTCCGGTGAATGATGTCAAAATAATTAAAATAATACCTGATGATAAAATGGATTCTGGCACACCTGTTGCAAATGAATAGAATCGAATAGTTTTTTCATAGGTTAAATTTTGGTTAGAATTGCTGAGGCCTTCGATGTGAATCGAGGGCCTTTTTTTCGATTCACCAAGTGAATAGTGCTTTATAAAAATGATTATATTTGTGGTTTATAACTAATTGTGTCGAATGGAAAAGGTTACAGTACTCACTCCGGAGCAGCTGTTCGACAGTTGGATGGACCCCGAATTCATTCCGCCCGGAAAAGACAAATACTACATAAGAAACCGTCAGGTGCGTACCCCGAAAGGTGGATGGAGACACCTGCGCAGCGATGAAATAGAGATTCTTGTGCTCAACAACAACAATGCGCTGAGCTGGGACAAGATTTGGGTTACCGACGGATTCGAGCCCAGAATGCTGCATAACAACAGATTTTACGGGACAGTGAGGATAGGCAGGGTATCGAACAACGGACTGCAGTATCATGACCTCAGACTTCCCATAGGAATCACCAATTCGTCCATCCATTCCTGCGATATTGGAGATGACTGCGCCATTCACGATGTGCACTATCTCTCGCATTATATCATAGGGGACAGGTGTATGCTCTTCAATATCCACGAGATGGCCACTACTGACCACTCCAAGTTCGGCAACGGTATCATCAAGGATGGTGAGGATGAGAAGGTTCGCGTCAAGCTCCAGATAATGAATGAGAGCGGAAGCCGTGAGGTCTATCCTTTCGACGGGATGATTCCGGCGGACGCCTACCTGTGGGCAAGATATATCGATGACAGGGGACTTCAGGACAGACTGGCTGAGATTACACAGGCCTCGGTGGACAGCCGGAGAGGTTATTACGGCACTGTAGGCGAGAGTTGTGTCATCAAGACTTCCGAAATCATCAAGGATACTAAGATAGGTCCCTTCTGCTATATCAAGGGAGCCAGCAAACTCAAGAACATCACAATCAATTCCAGCGAGAAGGAACCTACGCAGATTGGAGAGAATGTAGTGCTGGTGAACGGAATAGTCGGTCTGGGATGCCGCATTTTTTACGGATGCACAGCCGTGAAGTTCATTGTGGGCAACAACAGCAATCTCAAATACGGAGCCAGGGTGATAGATTCCATTCTCGGAGACAACAGCACCATCTCCTGCTGCGAAGTGCTCAACAACCTCATTTTCCCGGCCCATGAGCAGCATCACAACAACTCGTTCCTGATAGCGTCCGTGTTCCAGGGTCAGACAAATATGGCGGCGGGAGTCAACATAGGATCCAATCATAACTCCCGTTCCAATGACAATGAGATAGTGGCCGGACGCGGTTTCTGGCCAGGCCTCTGTTCATCTGTCAAACATTCCAGCGTTTTCGCATGTTATACGCTCCTGTCCAAGGGAGCCTATCCGGCGGAGCTCAACATACGGCTTCCTTTCTGCCTTGTGTCCAACAATGAAAAGAAAGGCGAACTTGACGTGCTTCCTGCTTTCTGGTGGCTGCACAATATGTATGCACTGAGCAGGAACGATTGGAAGTATATGAACAGGGACAACCGTATCACCAAAGTGCAGAACATCGAGTTCGACACTTTCGCTCCCGACAGTATGGAGCAGGTCATCCGTGGACGCGGTCTTCTTGAGCTGTGGACTGCGAAGGCCTGGTATGCAAAAGAAAACAATCCGATCGAAGATTATACAGAAGAGCAATTGCGGGCTAAGGGCCGCGAACTGCTCGAGGGGGACTCCGCGATTGTGGATTCCCTGGAAATTCTGGGCGAAGGGATGGAAAAGAGCAAACGCAGAGTACGTATCCACAAGGTACACGCTTCCTATCACGCTTATGGCGATATGATAATTCATTACGCCGTGCAGAATGCGTTGAGATATTTGGAAGACAATCCCGGGGAGACTCTGACTTCCATTTCCGCCCAGTTCAGGAATTCCCGTCAGCGCGAGTGGGTCAATATGGGAGGTCAGTTGATGATGTCTACGGACGTGGATCGTCTTAGGTTCGACATCCGTGAGGGCAGACTGACATCCTGGAAAGACATCCACAAGCGTTACAATGACATCTGGAGACGTTATCCCCTCGACAAGTTTCGTCACGCCTATCTCTCGTTATGTTCTCTGCTTGGAGTCGATCGCATATCCGCATCTGATTGGCAGAGGTCCATAGATGAGGAGATACGCATCCGGAAATTCATATCCTCCGAAGTGCGCAGGACCAGACAGAAGGATTATGACAATCCTTTCCGCAGGGCTACTTATCGCAACGAGGAGGAAATGACTGCCGCCATCGGAACACTAGACGAGAACTCTTTCGTGAAGCAGACCGAAGAGAGTACGGCAATAGCTCTGGAGCGTTTGGAAAACCTCAGGACAATGATTTGAACTATTTTTCAAGAAATGAATTCAAAAGAAAAAAAGTATTCAGAATTTCATCTGGTACAGGAAATGATGGGGACGGTCCCCACAATAGAATCTTTCGATCCTTCAGCATCGCTGTATATCGCTGAATCAGTAAAAAAAACAAATAAGTTATTGTTCTCCGGAGAGGGTTCGTCAAGAATTATGCCCTCAAAGAATGCCCGTCGCAGGGCAATGGTCTGGGGAATGGACCTTAATGTCCAGACTGAAGGGTCGCATCAGGCAATGGAGTATCCGTTGGGGGAATACACAGTATTGCTTGACTCCAATTCCGGCCGCACAAAGGAGACGCTTTTGCTTGCACAGCATCTTAAGGCGGCCGGGCACAGTGCTGCCTTCTCTCTGAGTGCCAATCCAGACACTCCTCTCGAGCAGGCCTGCGTGAAAGGTTCCGTTCTTGGCTGCGGTTGGGAAGAGGCCGTTGCCGCGACAAAGAGCGTGGTGGAACAGGCTCTTTTCTGTGAATCGATAATCTGGAATATTGCCGGAAAGGATATGAAGTCCGCACTCAGCGGACTTGCTGAAAAAGTCGGAGCTGCGCTCACTATGCCGGTTGACAGAGAAATAGTGGACTGGGTGAAAGCTGCCCATACCATTTATTTCAGCGGAATGAACGACGGTGTAGCTGAGGAACTCACGCTCAAGACGAATGAAATCACACGTCGCAAAAGTGATTTCCTCGAGGGAACATACGCCGTGCACGGGATAGAGGAGGTGATGCAGAATGGAGACATCGTATTCCTCGTGAATCCATTGGAGAGCGAATATGAAAAGTACCTCAAGGTGTTTGCCGGCGCCGGAGTGCACGTGGTGGCCATTGACACCAAGAATACTCCATTCGAGAAAACGGTGATTGTCCCCGATGCCGGCCTGATGCAGCCCTACGTCTATCTCTGTGCGGGATGGAATATCCTCGTGGAGGTGGCGGTATCCGACGGAATCAATCTTGACAAGCCTCAGAGAGCCCGCAAGGTAGGAAACGAGATGTAGGTATGGAGAACAAAAGGCAGCAGCCTATTGTTCGAACAATTGCCCACCGTAGATACCTTCGATGACTCTTGAATATGTGTAACCTGCATTCCGGAGAACAGAAAATTCGTGTCCCACGACCGCCTGTCTGAAGCGTTCCCAGTTTCTGTTCTCCGGAATGCACCATTGTACTTCAGCAATGGCAAGAAGACGGGGAAGCAACATATATTCAAGCAATTTGGAGTTGTCAATATATTCACTCCACATATTGCACTGGACTCCTATGATGTGTTTCTGCATCTCTGAAGGTATTCCTTCCAGAGGATCAAAACTGTAAACTGTCTCTATCGGGAGGTAGGAGTTGAAGGCTATGGGTTCGGCGTCTGCATCCTCACCCTGGCAAAAGTTCAGGTAACAGTGGCTGGAGGGGCACATAATTGCGTCGAATCCTTTTGTGGCCGCTTCCTGTCCACCTGCTGTACCTCTCCAGGACATAACCGTGGCGCCCGCTTCCAGATTTCCTTCCAGAATCTCGTCCCACCCTATTATTTTCTTGCCCTTGCCCGAGAGGAATTTCTGCATTCTCGCTGTCACATAGCTCTGGAGGTATTGCTCGGAACTGAAATGCGCATCGCCTTTGATTCCCAGATTGGCGATGAGGGCTTGACAGTCAGGACAATTCTTCCACTCATTCTTAGGGCATTCGTCGCCGCCGATATGGATGTATTCTCCGGGGAAGAGGTCTGCCACTTCAGAAAGAACAGTCTCCAGAAAAGTGAAAGTGCTCTCCTTGCCGGGACAGAGTACCTGCTCTGCCACTCCCCATTTGTGCCACACTTCATACGGTCCTCCGGTACACCCGAGCCAAGGATATGCCGACAGGGCCGCCAGCATATGGCCGGGGAGGTCTATTTCCGGGATAACCGTGATACCGAGGCTCCAAGCATAGTCCACGACTTCCTTTATCTGTTCCTGAGTATAATATCCGCCATATCTCTCGTTGTCGTCGCTGTTCTCGTCGTGCCCTATCATAGTACCGGAGCGGAAGCCGCCTTTCTGGGCGAGGAGTGGATAGGCCTTTATCTCTATTCTCCAACCCTGGTCATCGGTCAGATGCCAATGGAAGCTGTTCATCTTGAACATTGCCATCACATCGAGATATTTCTTGACATCGGAAACCTCCCAGAAATGACGGCTGCAGTCCAGATGGCAGCCGCGATAGGAAAAGCGGGGGCTGTCCTCTATCGTGCAGCACGGGATAACCCACTTGAGATTGTCGTCTTGCTTGCGGGTGTAGATGAGGTCAGGAAGCATCTGACGTATCGTTTGCATTGCATAGAGGAAGCCGTTGCAGTCCGAAGCTTTCACAATCACTCGTCCGGTCTCGACCTTGAGGAAGTAGCTTTCCGCAGGCAGAGTATTGTCGACAAGAAGCACAACTCCCTTGAAGTTCTCGTTGTTGCAGGCAGCAGCCAGCCCTAAGGGGAAGGATACGGAACAGGTCTTCCCGCTGGCGATGCTGATCTGAAGGGCGAACTGCTGCACCGCTTTCTTCACTCTGGGGTCCAGGGCTGGATCACACTTGAATGCGGTTCCACCGACACGGAAGTGTCCTTTGGCTTGTTCAATCTTCGAAGGGGCGGGGACAATACCTTCTGTTCCGCTTGCACCGGCTACTATTGAAAGAGAAACGAATGTAATGATTGATAATAGAAAGCGCTTCATTATTATTTCGGGTAGCAATTATTGGTTGTAGTTGTTTCAATTGCCTTGAGATTGTCGGCCAGTTGCTCTACGGAGCTGGCACCCACAATGACTGAAGTGACTTCGGGGCGGCGCAGTATCCAGGAAAGAGCCATCTGAGCCAGAGTCTGGCCTCTTCCTTCGGCTTCTTCGTTGAGGGTCCGTATTTTGGCGAGCATTGTCTCAGTGATGTCGCTTGCGTGCAGGAAGCGGCTGTGCGTGGCCCGCGACCCTTCCGGCATTCCGTGAAGGTATTTGTTTGTGAGAAGGCCCTGGGCAAGAGGGGAGAAGGCCACATATCCCACGCCTTCGCGGGAACATTGCGGGAGGATATCCGATTCATGGTCCCGAAGGAACATATTGTACTTACCCTGATATACCAGACAGGGCACGTGCCTTTCCTTAAGGTATGCGTATGCCCGTGAGGCCATCTCTTCCGGGTATTTGGACAGGCCCACATACAGTGCCTTTCCCTGATGCACGGCGGATACGAGGGCTTCCATCGTCTCCTCCAGAGGTGTTTCGGAATCGGGGCGGTGGGAATAGAATATATCCACATAGTCAAGTCCCATCCTTTTCAGGCTCTGGTCCAGAGATGCAAGCAAATTCTTGCGGGATCCCCATTCTCCGTACGGCCCTGGCCACATATCGTGTCCGGCCTTGGTCGTAATCACTATTTCGTCTCTGTGGGAGGAGAGGGAGGATCTGAAAATCTTGCCGAAAGTCTCTTCAGCAGAACCGTATGGAGGACCGTAGTTGTTGGCCAGGTCGAAACAGGTGATTCCGTGGTCGAAAGCATACTCCACGATGCTGCGGCATTTCTGGAAGTCGGCATCGGCTCCGAAGTTGTGCCAGAACCCGAGGGATATTTCCGGAAGAAGAAGACCGCTCCGGCCGCATCTGCGGTATTTCATTGCTTCGTAGCGTGGCTCAGAAAGGCGAAAAATGTTCATACAACCGATTTTTGATGTTTCTTCGCAAATTTCGTAAAAAAATTTGGTAAGTAAAAAAAAGTCGTTTATCTTTGCAGTCCTTTTCCGAGAGGAATTGAACAGTTCATTGAAAATATTGGAAGAAAGTACAAGCAAGTACCGAATAATTTAATTAATCGAGAACGTTAATTCTGAAAGAATTAAGAATTGTCAGGCATCAAGCTTAGAAGTATA
>DCIN01000012.1:0-6336 GCA_002315815.1 Bacteroidales bacterium UBA1725
TTGAGATTTACTTAGTAAAGAGAAAGCGTTGGAGATTGATGTGGAGCAGGATAAGGGAGTCGAACCCTCCTCCTTGGCTTGGGAAGCCAATGCACTACCGATGTGCTAATCCTGCTTTTATTCTGCAAAGATATCAATAATTTCGTAAATTTGCACAAAACTATTCATCAAATGTATTCATTAGGTATCGATGTAGGATCATCATCAGTAAAAGTGTCCCTTCTGGACATAGAGAGCGGTAATTGTGTTTGTGCTTCCGGCAATCCCAAGACCGAGGCTCCGATCAGGTCTGTCCGCAAGTCCTGGGCCGAACAGTCTCCGGAATCCTGGTGGAACTATTTGTGTGACGGACTCAGGGAGATTTCTTCGAAGTACGATCTCAGAAGTGTCGTTTCTGTCGGCATCTCCTATCAGATGCACGGGCTTGTGGCTCTGGACAGGGATTTGAAACCAGTCAGGGATGCCATAATCTGGTGTGATTCCAGAGCCGTGGAGACAGGACAGGAGGCTCTTGAGGGAATTGGCCGTGAAAAATGTATGACCAGACTCCTCAATTCTCCAGGAAACTTCACTGCCAGCAAACTGGCGTGGGTGAAGCGTAACGAGCCGGAAACTTATGCCCGTATATATAAGTTTATGCTCCCCGGAGACTACATCGCATTCCGTCTTTCCGGCGAATTGAGCACTACGGCCACCGGTCTTTCTGAGGGAATACTCTGGGACTTCAAGGACAATTGCCGTGCAGACTTTGTCGCTGACTGGTTCGGGATAGAGAAGGACAAGTTCTGCGAAGTGGTGCCGGCACTGGGGTCAGTGATACGCACCGATGCCGCTACAGAAGCCATCTTCGGGATACCGGCCGGCACTCCTGTTTCCTACAGGGCCGGCGACCAGCCTAACAACGCATTTTCGCTCAACGTCCTCAAGCCCGGTGAGATAGCCGCAACCGGCGGCACCAGCGGAGTCGTGTATGGTGTGACCGATGTCCCCAGAGCCGATTCAAGGTCAAGGGTAAACACTTTCCTTCACGTCACCGATTCTCCCGAACCCAGAATGGGTGTGCTGCTCTGCATCAACGGTACCGGAATATTGAACGCCTGGACTCGCAGGAATGTTTCTCCTGAACTCAGTTATGCCGAAATGAATGATCTTGCGACCACGGCTCCTGCCGGTTCCGACGGTCTGGTCGTCCTGCCTTTCGGCAACGGGGCCGAGCGGGTTCTGGGAAATTTGAATGTCGGGGCCAGAATGTGCGGCATCGATTTGGTACGTCACGGCAAAGGCCATATTATCAGAGCTGTGCACGAGGGTATTGCCTTCTCTTTCAAATATGGTATCGATATTATGAAAGAATTGGGTCTGCGTCCTGACGTGATACGTGCCGGCAAGGCCAATATGTTTCTGAATCCTGTGTTCCGCAGCACTCTCTCGACTCTCTGCGGTTCCAGAATCGAGCTTTTCGACACCGACGGCTCACTGGGCGCCGCACGCGGATCTGCGCTCGGAGCAGGTATCTACAAGACAGCTGACGAAGCCTTCTCGACTTTGAACAGGCTGGAGACCGTGGAACCTGAATCAGAATGGAAAAATGCTCTGGACGATGCCTATGAAAAATGGAAGGCCGAACTGGCGAGGGCAGTAGGAAATCCGGATTTTGCTATATTGAAATAATTCGGTAAATTTGCCCGATTGACTTTCGAATTATTCTTATCCAAGATGTCACTTGCAAGCGTAATAAAAACTTTGTTCGGATCAAAGGCTGACCGCGACTACAAGGCGGTGAAGCCCACACTCCAGAAAATACTCGCCATATATCCTGAAATCGACGCTCTCGACGCGGACGGGCTCAGAAACCGCTCCGCTGCCCTCAGAGCAAGACTCTTTGAGGTGGAAAGACCTTTTGAGGAGCGTATCGCCGAAATTAAGATTGAACTGGCGAAGGATATTCCCGTCTCTGAGAAAGAAAAGCTGGCGGGGGAGTCGGACAAATTGGTCAAAGATGAGGATGACGCAATAGAGAAGACTCTGGATGCGATACTTCCCGAGGCTTTCGCAATCATCAAGTCCACGGCAAGACGGTTCAAGGAGAACGAAACCGTGACTGTCACAGCCACCCAGTTCGACCGCGATCTCAGCACCTCGCACGATTTCGTGACAATCGAAGGTGACAAGGCCGTCTATCGCAATCATTGGATTGCCGGTGGCAACGAGATTGCCTGGGATATGGTTCACTATGACGTTCAGCTCATCGGCGGCATTGCACTGCATCAGGGCAAGATAGCGGAGATGGCAACCGGAGAGGGAAAGACCCTTGTCGCCACTCTTCCGGTTTTCCTCAATGCACTTGCCGGCAAGGGTGTCCATATGGTCACAGTGAATGACTACCTTTCCAAGCGAGACTCTGAATGGATGGGGCCGCTGTATATGTTCCACGGCCTTTCGGTCGATTGTATCGACAAGCACCAGCCCAACACTGAAGCCCGCCGCAAGGCATACAACTGCGACATCACTTTCGGCACCAACAACGAGTTCGGTTTCGATTACCTCAGGGACAATATGGCCATAAGCCAGGAAGACCTGGTACAACGCAAGCATCATTTTGCAATTGTGGATGAGGTTGACTCCGTGCTCATAGATGATGCACGTACTCCTCTCATCATCAGCGGCCCGGTGTCACGTGACGATGACGACGCCCAGTTTATGGAGTACCGTCCCTACGTTGAGAGGCTCTATCAAGCACAGCGTACTCTCGTGAACCAGACTCTTGCCGAAGCGAAGAAACTCATAGCTGCGGGCGATGAGAAGGAGGGCGGGAAACTGCTCCTTCGCGCCCACAAGGGACTGCCCAAGTACGGACCGCTTATAAAATATCTCAGCGAGCAGGGCATCAAGGTTCTCCTGCAGAAAGTGGAGAACTACTATATGCAGGACAACGAGAAGGAGATGCCCGTGGTTACGGATGAACTGTATTTCGTAATCAACGAACAGCTTCATTCCGTCGATATGACCGACAAGGGCCACGATATGCTGGCTCAGGCGGTGGGAAACGACAATTTCTTCGTTCTCCCGGATGTGGGCACCCAGACCGCAGAAATAGTTCATTCAGATCTTTCTCCTCTCGAGAAGCAGCAGAAGAAGGATGAGCTGATGACGGAGTTCTCTACCAAGAGCGAGCGTGTTCATACCGTGATTCAGTTGCTCAAGGCGTACACTATGTTCGAGAAGGACGTGGATTACGTCATAATGGACGGCAAAATCAAGATTGTTGATGAGTCTACCGGCCGAATTATGGAAGGACGCCGTTGGAGCGACGGATTGCATCAGGCTGTCGAGGCCAAGGAGAACGTCAAGGTTGAGGGTGCGACACAGACATTCGCCACCATCACTCTCCAGAACTATTTCAGGATGTATCACAAGCTTGCCGGTATGACGGGAACGGCAGAAACTGAGGCCGGAGAATTCTGGAGCATATACAAGTTGGACGTGATGGTCATTCCGACCAACCGGCCCGTTGTCCGCGATGACCAGGATGACCTCATTTACAAGACCAAGAAAGCCAAATACGCAGCTGTGATAGACAGGATTGTGAAACTCTCCTCCCAGGGCAGGCCTGTGCTTGTGGGCACCACCGATGTGGAGACTTCCGAACTGCTCAGCCGTATGCTCCGTATCCGTGGTATCAGGCACAATGTCCTTAATGCCAAGGAACACGCCCGCGAGGCTGAGATTGTGGCCCAGGCCGGACAGAGCAGCTCTGTGACCATAGCGACCAATATGGCGGGACGAGGTACCGATATCAAGCTTTCCGACGAAGTCAAGGCGGCGGGAGGTCTGGCCATCATTGGAACGGAGCGTCACGATTCCAGGCGAGTTGACCGTCAGCTTCGCGGCCGTGCCGGACGTCAGGGCGACCCGGGATCTTCCACATTCTATATCTCTCTGGAAGACAAACTGATGCGTTTGTTCGGTTCGGAGCGTATAGCCGGTATGGTGGACAAGCTTGGGATGAAGGATGATGAGGTTCTGGAGAGCCCAATGCTTTCCGGTGCCATTGAGAAGGCCCAGAAGAAGGTGGAGGAAAACAACTTCGGTGTCCGAAAGAGACTGCTTGAATATGACGACGTGATGAATTATCAGCGTGAAGCCATATACAGCCGCCGTCGCAACGCGATTTCCGGAGAAAAGATAGAGATTGACCTCCAGAATATGATGGTTGACACCGCTTCCCTTATGGTTGATAGATGCAAGGGCTTGCCTCTTGCTGATTTCGATGAGAATCTCATAGCCCAGTTGTCCACGGATTCCGGCCTTGACGCCCAGACTTACGAGCACTCCCGTGACAATGAGATTGTTGATTCAATCTGCAGTCATCTGCAGGAGGTTTACAGGCGCCGTATGGACTCTCTTGTTGAGAAGCTCAATCCCGTCATCAAGCAGGTTTACGAGAAGCAGGGCAGTATGTATCAGAATATCGCCATACCCGTATCCGACGGCAGAAAGCAGATGAATCTGTCCGTGAATCTGGAAAAAGCCTATAACTCCGACGGACGCGAGATTGCAAGAACATTGACCAAGAATATCATACTCTATCAGATAGACGAGCATTGGAAAGAGCATCTCCGCGAGATGGACGACCTTAAGCAGAGCGTTCAGAACGCTTCATATGAGCAGAAAGATCCCGTGGTTGTTTACAAGCTGGAAAGCTACAACCTGTTTGCCCAGATGCTGGAATCTCTCAACAAGGATGTTCTGTCATTCCTTCTCAAGGCCTTCGTGCCTCTTCGCGATGCGAATGACCAGCCTCAGAGAGCGGCCCAGAGACGAACCGACTTGAGCCGTATGCATACTCAACGTACAGACCTGACCACCAATGGAGAACCGCAGTCGCGCGGACCTGTGAAGGCGGAAAAGACAGTCGGTCGGAATGACCCTTGTCCTTGCGGCAGCGGCAAGAAGTACAAGAATTGCCATGGAAAAGAACAATAACAAAAAAACAGTGGCTGATCTGATTGTGAATGCCAATGAGGTCAGCAGGATTGCGGATGGAGCAATCTTCAAGGGAGATTTGTCGTCGCAGAATGACATCAGGATTGACGGTGAAGTGGAGGGAACCGTTTTTTCCCGCGGCAGAATCGTAGTTGGCGAAAAGGCCAGAATCCACGGAAAACTTCTGTGTGCCGTTATGGATTTTCAGGGGATGATTGTCGGAGACCTGTATGTGAGCGATTTGCTCAGCGTCAAGTCGACTGCAATTATCAACGGAAATATCAGCGTGAGCAGACTTCAAGTGGAAACTGGAGCGCAGTTTAACGGTAACTGCCGCAAAATCGATCCGGAGGAGTTCGAAAAGGACAGCAAATCCATCGATTTGACCCTTGAACAGCCAGTGAAGTAAATTCTACAGAATATTCATACTCTGTTCGCGGATTTTCTCAAGTTCGTCTTTCATCTGAACGACGAGCTTCTGGATTGTCGCGTGGTTGGCTTTTGAACCGGTCGTGTTGATTTCACGACCCATCTCCTGTATTATGAATCCGAGTTTCTTCCCTGGATACATTTCTGTGTCAATTGTATCCAGAAAATATCTGCAGTGTTGGCGGAGCCGGACTTTTTCTTCGTTGATGTCAAGCTTCTCGAGATAGAATATCATTTCCTGCTCGAAACGTTCTTTGTCAAGCTTGATACGGAGTTCTTCGGCAGCTTTTAGAATCTTCTCGCGTACAGAATCGATTCTTTCCTGCTCGTGGCTCTCGATTTCGTCATAGAGGGACAGAATCTTCGTCACACGTGAGGTGATGTCTCTGTAGAGTATTACACCCTCGTCATCCCGGTATTTGCGGACCTGAGAGATGCATTCCGTGAAGGCCTTTTCCACCAGAGGCCAGTTCGTTTCAGTGATTATTTCGCGTCGCGATGTGTCGATCACATCAGGCATACGCAGAATAGTGGATATCAATTCGTTGGTATTCTGTGAGGAAAGAATGTCCACCCCTATTTCCTTCCCGAGTCCGGCTATCTGGCCGTAATAATCCAAGGCAAGTCCTTTGTTGATGGCCTTTGATTCGCAGGCGGTGTTGGGATCCCAGCTCAGATACACGTCAATTGTCCCTCGTACAAGTTCGGATGCTATTCTTGAACGCATCGCGAGTTCCTTGTCTTTTGGCAGTATTGAGGATTTCAGATTGATGTCGGCGCTCTTCGAGTTGAGTGTGCGTATCTCGATTGACAGTTTTCCGTTTTCAAGTTCGGCCACTCCTTTTCCGTAGCCGGTCATCGACTGTATCATTTCTGTTTGATTTTAGTAAAGAGATAAAAATAAGTTGGTAAAGATTGACG
>DCIN01000012.1:6421-6668 GCA_002315815.1 Bacteroidales bacterium UBA1725
CCAAGTTGTTTTTTGAGATTTACTTACTCCACAAAATTAGGAATTTTTTCTTAATTTTGCTCGATTCTATGCTACGCAGACAGTTCATATCCTTTGTCGCCAGTCTCCTCTTGAGTGTATGGTATCTTATGGCTGTTGTCGGATTTGATGTGCATTATGACCACCACGATGAGGAAGTGTTCATTGTTTCCCTGCTATGTCGCACAGACTGTGAAAGTATTCATCCCTTGGACGAGTGCCATTGTAT
>DCIN01000012.1:6715-6938 GCA_002315815.1 Bacteroidales bacterium UBA1725
GATGACGAGGACTGTGAAAACGAAATCAGTATCCTCAGCCTGACCGGAGACGGTCACAACTATGTCTGCGACTATGTGCCGTCGTCTGTGTACCTTATGACGGTGGATACTCCGATCGTCTTCATTGACCCTATCGGCAATTCTCATAACTCTTTTCTGCACGAATCCCCTCCGCGGGAGCGTCTGAGGCGTATTTGCATATTGAGGGTTTAGACCCTGAGCC
>DCIN01000012.1:6958-7318 GCA_002315815.1 Bacteroidales bacterium UBA1725
GGGGGTAAGGAATCTCTTTATCATTTGCGGATAATCTGTATGATTTCTGCAGACTTTTTGTGGTTTGTTCAGCGAAATCAGACTATTATAGTCGGTAATCAGCATATAATCAATGAAATATAATATCATTTCGGGCTTCTTGCCCATATTGTCGGCATTGTGCTTCCAGACCGTAGTTCTGGCTCAGCAATCTGAAACAGCCGTCAATTTTCCTGACACCACCGGCATATATGGTGAGCGTCGTGACAGCCTTGATGCGACTGTGGTCGTCGGACGTCTGTCTGGAAACTATCTTCCCAGAAGCAAAGAAATAAGAACAGAGATAATTTCTGCCTCCGGCCTGTGCAAGATGGCCTGCTG
>DCIN01000059.1 GCA_002315815.1 Bacteroidales bacterium UBA1725
GTCGTGGGTTATGGTACTATGAAGAAGAGCGATGTAACAGGCGCGATGGTATCTGTAACATCACAGGAACTTACCGCCAATCCTGTTCTCAATGCAGTTGAGGCACTTCAGGGTAAGGCTGCCGGTGTTGTTGTTTCCACAGCCAATATGCGTCCCGGTTCCACCGGTTCCATCGTAATCCGTGGTGCTAATGCTCTCTCTACAGCATCTCCTCTCGTAGTTATTGACGGAATCGTAGGTCAGAGCGTAGGTCTTGATATGATCAACCCTCAGGATATCGAGTCCATCGACATTCTCAAGGACGCATCTGCAACCGCCATCTACGGTGCACGAGGCGGAAACGGTGTCATTCTTGTCACCACAAAACGCGGTAAGGGAGGCAAACTCTCGCTCAATTACAGCGGAACCGTTACAGCCGACAAGATTTACGATGTGACTCCGATGATGAACGCAGCCGATTATATCGAGTGGCGTCGTTGGGGATACTACTATGCCGGTCTCGGTGTCAGTGCCAATGAACCCACTCTGGCGAACGACCGCAAACTCTTCACAACTTATGGTGACGATCCCACCGCGTGGGCAAACATCCTCAAGGGATGGGGACTCACCTACGATCAGTGGAAAAACGGAGCCACACCCACAAGTGCGTGGGACGGTTCAAAAGTCACTTCCACTGACTGGACACAGTTCACTGACAGAATCGGTATCACACAGGAGCACACTCTCAGTGCATCTGGTGGCACAGACAAGTTCAACGCTTATGTTTCTGTCGGATATCTCAACCAGACCGGTACAAACATCGGACAGGATTTCAAGCGCTACACCTTCCGCACCAGCGTGGATGTTAAACCCGTGAAGTGGTTCTCAATGGGCGGTTCAATCAACGCCCGTTATTCTGACCAGCTTTATGGTATCGACAATTCAGGTGGTATTGCTGGAAACATTCCCAGCACTCTGCACGCCAAGGCCCGCAACATTTTCTCGTATGCATTGCCTTATGATTCTGATGGAAATCGTGTAGTATATCCCGGTGGAGACTCGACAATTCCTACAGTTGTGGACGAAATCGGCAAATCAGCTGCCAACAACCTCAGCTATCAGTTCACCGGAAGCTTCTATGCAGGACTCGATTTCGGCCAGATGTGGGAGCCTCTCAAGGGACTTACCTTCAAGAGTACATTCGGCCCTCAGTTCAGCCTCAGCCAGAGCTACAAGTATCTTTCTGCAGACTGTGTCAACAGAGTTTCGCAAGGTTCCGATTCAGTAAGTTCCAATGCAAGCAAGAAATTCTCCTGGACAATTGACAACATATTGAACTACAACCGCAAGTTTGGTGAGCATTCATTTGATGTCACACTCCTTCAAGAGGCCTGGTCAAAGATGGAGACCACATTGTATAGTATGAGCGGTACCGGAGTCGCACTTGGTATGAACCAGACTTGGTGGGGATTGAACCCCAAGACTGTTAACACTCTCGGATCACCTTCTTACAACTCCCTCAGCGAGACACAGATGGCTTCTTATATGGCCCGCGTCAACTACAGCTGGAAAAACCGTTACATCGCCACTGTTTCATTCCGTTATGACGGTGCATCACAGCTTGGTGAAGGACACAAGTGGGCAGGATTCCCTTCAGTGGCACTCGGCTGGCGTATCGACCAGGAGGCCTTTATGAAGGATGTCAGCTGGCTCGATCAGTTGAAGCTCCGTGCAGGTTGGGGTAGAACAGGTAACTACAGCGTGGGCGTATATGCTACCAAGGATGACTTGAGCAACATCATCATTGTCCACGGTGATTCAGGTTCAACAGAGTATTACTCTCCTTCTACAATAGCCAATCAGTCTCTCGGATGGGAAACTACAGACCAATTCAATGTCGGTGTGGACTTCTCATTCTTCAAGGGACGTATCAGCGGTGTTGTCGATGTTTATCGCAACTATACCAACGGCCTTATTTTCAACGTGAGTCTTCCTTCCGTATCAGGTTATTCATCAACCAAGGATAATCTCGGAAAGGTCATCAACCGCGGTTTCGACCTCTCTCTCAACACAATCAACATCTCAACCAGTGACTTCAACTGGAGATCGACGCTCAATGTTGCTTTCACAAAGAACAAGATTGTTGAACTGCAGAACGGAAAGGAAGATATGGTTGGCAGCAATCTGTTCATCGGACAGTCCTCCTCTGTAATTTATACATACGAGAGCGCAGGGCTTTGGACTGATTCAGCTGAAGACCTTGCTGAGATGGCATTGTTCAATGCAAACGGTCATAAGTTCGAGCCCGGTATGGTGCGCGTAGTTGACCAGAACAATGACCATAAGATTGATGCGAACTATGACCGCGTGATTCTCGGTTCATCAAGGCCCCTCTGGAATCTCAGTTTCAACAATGTACTTACATACAAGAACTTCGATCTTTCTATCCTCCTCTATGGTAATTTCGGATTCATCACAAGCACCGGACAGTATCAGGGAGGTCGTGAGCCTGTGATAGCGATGGAGTACTACAACGAGAACAACAAGAACAACATCACCGCCCATATGTATCAGCGTCCTTACTTCAATACTGCAGGTGGAGATTCTTATTCCAGCTACCGTTTCCAGGCCGACGGATCTTTCCTCAAGGTACGTCAGATTGCTCTCGGGTACAATCTTCCCAGGAAGTTTGTCAACAGCCTCGGACTCAGCAATGTCAAGGTTTCTGCCCAGCTCAAGAACCCCTTCTCCATATTCAACGGGGCTTGGTGGACAGACGGAGATCTTGGTTCCACTTACAACAAGAGCCTTGTTTTCGGTTTGAACATCGGATTCTAATCATAAAAGGAACATTATCATGAAAAATATAATCAGAACTTTCAGTTTTGCGCTGACAGCGGGTGTTCTTGCACTATCTCTCAGTTCCTGTGGCGAAAAGTTCCTCGAAGAGGTCAAGAGAGACTCGATGTCCATTGACTATCTCAAACAGCCAGAAGGACTTCAAACTATGGCGAACTCCCTTTATTCAGAGTTCAACTATTTCTTCTCCAACGAATCCAGTTACGCCTATACCAATTACGGCACTGACGAGTTTATGGTAGCTGGAGACAACTCAAACGGTATGTGGAACGACTATGATGCACGTCTGGGTTCAATAGTCACACCTACAGTAAACTCCAACACCCAGTCTATCACAACTTTCTGGGATACACTCTATCAGTGGATTGCACGTGCAAACGTCATCATCAACACTGGCGATGAAGTTCTCAAGAATGTTTCCTACAAGGATGAGGTTATGGGTACCGCTTATTTTGTTCGCGGATTCAACTACCTGTTCCTCACAATGCAGTGGGGAGCAATTCCCCTCATCACAGAACCAATCAATGGTGTTCAGCGTGAGTTCACACGTCAGAGTCCGGAACTTGTTTACGAAACAATAATCTCTGACCTCGAGAAGGCTTACAATATGCTTCCTTCCGACGCCAAACTTGCGACAAAGAATTACCTTACAAAGTATGCCGCTGCCCATTATCTTGCAAAGGCTCACCTTTGGAGAGCATCAGAGATTAATGACAGTTGGAATTCTGCCAAAAAGAGCTCAGACCTTGAAGCAGTTATCAGATATGCAGATGTAGTCATAAATGCACATCCTCTTACTGCAAACTATGAGGATCTTTTCGGCAATTTCACCGCTTATGATACAGGTATAACTGAGACCAATACTGAGATTGTTCTTGCCGCAGGCAATACCGACAGCGACGTGAATTATCGTAAGTCACACTGGGGACTTGCCCTGTTTACCGCCTGGTATCAGTCTTTCCCTCTTATGAAGCGTGATGTAGCTGGTGCCCGTGAATATCAGCGTATGAAAACCACTCCTTCATATGCCTATATGATATATGACCTTCAGAATGACTCGCGTTTCTGGAAGTCCTTCAAGACAACTTATGCCGTGAACGACTGCTTCACCAACGCAAAGAAAGGAGCTACCACTTACACTTGCGGAGACGGTTCCACCATCACTGCAAAGGATTACTTCCCCAATGATGATGCAACATACCTCAGCGCAATGTACATCATCAACCGTACCGAATACGGTCAGAAGTTCACCAAGGCAGAGGTCAATACGGCCAAGGCTCCCGCTGGTGCATCTATGACCAGAAAGGATTATTATACCGGAAAGTACATCCCCACAATTATGGCTTTGTACATTTATGATACAGATGATTCAGCAGGCAAGGTAGTTGGTACCAGTATGCAACCCGACTACGAGACGCTTCACGCTCCTCTGAGCAAGTATCTTGACGGTGCGGTCAATGCGAACAACCGTGGAGACGGTTTCCGTGATGGTATTCTTGCTCGTTCAGCCGAGGATTATTTCTTCAAGGCAGAGGCACTCATACGCCAGAATAAAATCGAAGAAGGGCTTAAAGCACTTGATGATCTCCGCAAACGCGCACAGTATAAGGCCGGCGAGGCTCGCGATAATTATGTGGACGGTGGACAGGCTTATGCCTGGAACACATACAAGCCTAACCTCAAAGGCTTTACTGCCAACAGTGCTTTCTATCCCCGCAACTCGTATTTCTATTCTATCGGCGGATGGGACCAGAGTGACGCATATCGTGCAAGTGTAAATGCACAGCCGTCTACTCTTCCAACACTGTCTCTCAGCGCAATTCCTGCTGAGGATCAGTATGTAATCAACAAGCTCGGATATACTTCAGACTATGACAAGGCACTTTGCATACTTCTGAATGAGAAATCGCGCGAGATGTACGGTGAATTCATCCGTTGGATGGATCTTGCACGTACCAAGACTCTCGAAAAGAGACTTGTCTTCAACGATCAGGCCTATGCATCCAAGCTGACTGACATTACCGGACATACCGCAGATGTGAACGGTAAGGATTATGCATCCAGCCAGTTCGGCGGAAGCTTCAATGCCAACAAGCACTACTATCGTCCTATACCCCAGACATTCCTTGACAATATCACAAAGGATGGAAAGGCTCTCACAGCAGACGAGAAAGCAGCTATGCAGAACCCCGGTTATTCCAAGTAATATTTACTGATTGAATACAATTTGAGGGTGACTGAATGGTCGGAAGACTGACAGTCACCCTCTTCTTTTGCAGCATTTTCAAAAATAGCTCCCGGTGATGCTGGTGACGCAAGCACGGAGAGGCATATCTTCAAGGATTGTTTGTGTGCAAGAAGAAGAAACGTAGCGGCTCTGTGAGCGAAATACCCCGAGGAGATTGCGCATTTTGAGGTCAAAGCTCGTCGCTGGATGGGAGATTGCAGCGGACAGATATCGTTTGAATTCAATGAAAGCGAGCAAGCACTTCGGTTAGTGTTTGGTACCGCTGGAAGCCCTGAACGGTACGGAAGACCCTTCAGACGGCGGTTGGTACCGCTGGAGGCCCTGATCGGTACGGAAGACCCTTCAAACCATTCCAGGCAGTATCTATGGCCGCATTGACCTTGTCTTCTACGATGTGACGATACTATTCTTCGTGTCTATGCCTCAGCCGGACGAAGGACTCCATAGCCACTATCTGCCGACAGGACGGATGAAACATCGAGGAATGCAGATAGAGCGACACGAATGCGAAAGGTGAAGAATTGTCAAAGTCGGGACAACCGAAATGTCTGCTGTCACGTACAGAAACGCCACTATTCACCACCAGACCTGCTTGCCGTC
>DCIN01000094.1 GCA_002315815.1 Bacteroidales bacterium UBA1725
GAATCTGTTTTGAAATGTTTAATTAAAAATACTATGAAAGATTTTCGAACTGAAAATTTGGTTCTTTGAAGGAGCAATGGGGATCCATTGTGACTGAAAAGAAACGAACTTTTCAGTCGGAAAGATTATATAGAAGATTAATTGGAACATTTCAAAACAGATTCTTATATTTGAGGCCGTGAAAAAAGAAGCCGTGGTCATACGCAACGCCGGAAGCCATTTTTACCTGAGCCGGCTTCCGGAATGGAATCCATTTCCGGCTGTACTCAGAGGCAGGGTGAGGCTGAAACGCAGCGAATCTACAAATCCCGTAGCGGTCGGAGACAAGGTGCAGTACGAAACACCGGACGGGGATATCTCCGAGGAGAATCCGGCTGTGATAACAGGAGTGACGGACAGAAGCAACTACATCATCCGGCGATCCACAAACCTCTCCCGCCAGTCCCACGTGATAGCCGCCAATCTGGACCAGGCCCTGATCTGTGTCTCGCTGTTCTTTCCGGAAATAAAACTGCCTTTCCTTGACAGGCTCCTGGTAACCTGTGAAGTATATAAAATTCCAGCCGTCATAGTCTTGAACAAAGTGGACCTCTACAGAAACGAGGCTCCCGATGCCGTACGGTATTTCACGGACATCTACGCCGGAGCCGGCTACAGGGTGATACAGACATCGACACTGACGGGAGAAGGCATAGATGAAGTGAGAGAACTGTGCAAGGGCAAGCTCAATCTCCTGTGCGGAGAGTCCGGAGTGGGCAAGTCCTCGCTGATAAAAGCTCTGGATCCGGGCCTCAGCCCCAAGACAGGAGACATTTCAGAGGCCCATCTGCAAGGAAAGCATACCACATCGCTATACGAGATGTACAGGATGGATTGCGGAGGCTTCGTCATCGACTCTCCGGGACTGCGTGGATTCGGTCTCGTGGATCTGGAAAAGGAGGAAATATACAAGTATTTCCCCGAAATGCTCGCAACAGGGGACAAATGTCGCTTCATTCCCTGCACCCACACCCACGAACCGGGCTGTGCGGTCAAGGAGGCGGTGGAAAAGAGAGAAATAAGCCCTGAAAGATACAATTCTTATCTCGGGATGCTGGAGGAGGACAAAAAGTTCAGGTAAACAGGCCGCACTTCAGACGTTTTTCCTGTCTTGCTCCCGATTATGACCCTTGAGGAACATCCTTGCCAGCTTGAACGCCAATTTGAAAATACCCTCTGTGCCGTCAAAATTCTCCAGACGAGCTTCGGTCTTGACAATCTGAAGCTCAAGTTCCCTCTCGTCATTGATTTCTTCGCTCTCCAACAGACTCTTGACAAGTCTGTCACGGAACAGACGCTTCCTGAAGAGCAAGAGTACCAGCAGAAGGACAATGAAGAAGGACATTACCACAAATGTACCCCAGGGAGATCCCAATAAGGAGTTCAGGACTGTCAGCACAATGGAGGCCAACAATCCCAGAACGATGATAAGCACACAGATGACAAGGAAGGTCGAAAGCACTTCCGAAAACAGTCCGGTCAGAGCTCTTGCTGACTTCAACTTGAGCTCCCGCGCCCGGAGACCTGCATAATCCTTGAGTTCAGACATTGTCCCTGTCCTCCTCTTCGGATGTTACGTTGTCATCCTCTTCGTCGAAGTCAGCGACTCCCTTATTGAACAGAGAAGCGCCTTTCTTCTCCACCGCCTCTATCATTCTCTGACCTTTTTCAGAGAATGTGAACATTGTAAAGGCAACTCCTGTGGCCACACCGGCCAGAAATGCGAAAAATGCTGTTCCTTTGGACATATCTTGCTACGAATTTGAATTGTTGTCAGCAGTAAAGTTTTCCATCAGTTCAAAATCCAGAAGCCTCTGTTCCAGATTGGCTTTGGCAACCTTGATTCTCACCTTGTCTCCGAGTCTGAAGACTTTGTGTGTGCGACGGCCCTTGAGACAGTAGTGAGCCTCATCGAATTCATAGAAATCGCCCCTGATTTCCCGCAGGGGAATCATCCCCTCGATGTGAGTCGGATCTATCTCCACATACATTCCCCATTCCGTGACTCCGGAAACGAATCCGTCGAACTCCTGCCCCAGTCTGCTCTGCATATATTCCACCAGCTTGTACTTGACAGAAGTGCGTTCTGCATCGGCGGCTACCAGTTCCCTCTCAGAAGCGTGACGGCACTCCTCCTCGTATTTGTCCCGGCTTACGGATGACGCACCGTCCAGATACATAGCCAGCAGACGGTGTACCATTGTGTCAGGATAGCGGCGTATAGGTGAAGTGAAATGAGTGTAGAACTTGAAGGCCAGTCCGTAATGCCCTATGTTATCAGTGCTGTACACAGCCTTGGCCATAGACCTGAGGGCAATGCTCTCAAAAGCGTCATGCTCTGGCTTGCCGGCGGATTCACAGAGAAGATTGCGAAGAGATTCAGAAGCCGACTTTCCGCTGTCGGATTCTCCCATCCTATAGCCGAAACCTGCAGCAAAGCCCCGCAGGCTCTCCAGCTTCTCATAATTGGGTTCTCCGTGTACACGATATACGAATGTCTTCGCGTTCTTTGAAGATACGGCATCCATACGGCCTTCCGTGGCTATGAACTCAGCCACCGTGCGGTTCGCAAGGAGCATAAACTCCTCAATGAGCCAGTTGGCCTCCTTGGAGATTTTTTCGTAAACATTGACAGGACGTCCGAGTTCATCAACCTCGACCTTCATCTCCGGACGGTCGAAATTAATGGCACCTGAATCGAAACGACGTTTACGGAATATGGAGGCGAGGCTGTCAAGGACAGCTATTGCATCTTCGAGTTTGTCGGGAACTGTAGCAAAAACTTCGTTTGCCGAATCCTCGGCAACATCAGCTTTCGACTGTCTCCTTGTCGTCTCGATGATTTTCTGAGCCTGGTCATAGTCGAGCCTGCTGTCGGAGCGTATGACGGTACGTCCTATCCAACGTGATTTGACCTCAGCCGCGGATGTAAGTTCGAATACGACGGAGAAGCAGAGTTTGTCCTCATCGGGACGAAGGGAGCAGAGCTTGTTGCACAGTTTCTCCGGAAGCATAGGAACAGTTCGGTCCACCAGATACACGGAAGTGCCTCTTTCACGCGCCTCCTTGTCCACAGGAGTACCGGGCCTGACATAATAAGAAACGTCGGCAATATGCACTCCCACCTCGAAGTTGCCGTTGTCCAGACGTTTGAAACTCAATGCATCATCAAAGTCCTTGGCATCCGCAGGGTCTATGGTGAAGGTGAAGGTGCGACGGAAATCCTTCCTGCCCTTCAACTCCGTTCTGCCTATCTTTTCGGAAATGGCGTCGGCCGCATCCTCCACCTCCTTCTCGAAACGGTACGGCAGGTTGAACTCTGCAAGGATGGCGTGCATCTCGGTATCATTGGCCCCAGGTTCTCCCAAAACATCCACAATATGGCCAAAAGGGTAGTTCTCCCCTCTTTCCCATCCGTCCACCACTGCGGCAACCTTCATCCCTGCACGGGCACCGGTGGCCAGAACCTGATTGATGTCCAGTTCTATATCGTAAGGCATAGACTTGCTCTGCATCAACACCCAGGCCTGGGCTCCGACCAGATGCAGTATTCCCACGAACTGACGGCGCGAACGCTCGACTATCTCCACCACTTCACCTTCCCGGCGTCTGTCCCCCGCCCCGGCACGTGTCACTGCCACCCGTACAATGTCTCCGTCAAGAGAATGCCGGGTCTTGGAAGCCTTTACGAAGATGTCTTTGTCCTCACCTTCGACTATAACGAATATGAATCCCTCCCTTGTCATCTGCACACGCCCGACCAATTGGGGGAAAACTTTTCTCCCGGAACGGCGGTGTCTTCTGTCGCTGGGTTGTCCTGCTCTTTTTCTTTTCATCGAACACAAATATAACAAAAAAATACCTTACCTTTGGCAGAATGCAAACAATTCAATTTTACACCAATATGAAATATAAACTCATTTCAGCCCTGATAATTCTAGCTTCGGCCGTATTATCTTCTTCCTGCAAGAAAGACAGTCAGCTCTATCTCATTTCCGTAGAAGTATCGTCACATACAGATCTGTTTCAAGATTCCGACATAAACACAGCTTTTACGGATTTCAAGATTGAATGCCAACAGGCAGTGGACAAGATGACGAAGGAATGGATTAACAACTGCATTTCGGATGCTGTCGCAACCACACAGTTCGAACTGGTTCTGGCAAACAGAATAGCGCCTGTTTTCTCCAAGTACCAGCTCATTTTCGATGAGTGCAAAGACCCCGGCTCCATCGATTATGCCCTGTTGTTCGAACTCCTCAACCACGATACGGATTCAAAGGTCGCAGAGAAGAGATTCGCCGTCACATACAGCAAGCCGTTATCATAGTGAATTTCAAAAAACAACAATTGTATGACAGACTTGTTTAATCTGAGAAAGTATTTTTATGTACTTGTCAGCATTTTATTGTTCGCTTCTTTCGGGAATAAGGCTGATGCCCAGACTTGGACAATCGGCGGAAATATTACCCTTAAGACAGCAAACAAGTATGCATACACAAGACTGGAAGTCGATGGCGGTTACGAGTTCAATGACAAGTGGGCAGTTGGGCTGAAGACCGGATTTGAAACGGGATCTGATACCGGGTCTTTCATTCTGGGAGGTAATGGTCGTTTCACCCCTTGGCATAATGATGTACTCTACATAGACATCAAGGCTGTGGCGGATTTGTTGGTTTATGATGTTGTTTCTCTCAATACTGGAATTGTGCCATCATTGAGATTCAGGGTAGCTCCAAGATGGGAGGTGTATTCGGACTTCGGTTTTATTGGTTTACGAGGTCAACTTGGTTATGGTCTGAGCCCTGTAGCAGTAATCACAGCTTTGAATGCCGGACTCGGAGTTACATTCAGATTTTAGAAACAAGCTTATTCAAGTCAAATCAGAGGCTCTCCCGTCATTGAAGCAGGCTGAGGGATACCCATCAGTTTGAGTATGGTGGGAGCTACGTTGCAGAGGGCTCCGTCCTTGACTTCCTTCACATCCTCTCCGGCACCGATGACAATGAACTGTACTTCGTTAAGGGAGTGGGCGGTATTGGGAGATCCGTCTTCATTCACGGCGTAATCAGCATTACCGTGGTCAGCTGTAAGAAGCACGACATAGTTATGGTTGAGCGCTGCTGTGACTACAGTCTCGACACAGCCGTCGATGCAGCCTACTGCATTGCAGATAGCCTTGTAAATACCGGTATGTCCTACCATATCTCCATTGGCGAAATTGAGGATGATGGCATCCTCCTTTTCATCGGATATGGCACTGACAAGTTTGTCGGTCACCTCTACGGCACTCATTTCGGGCTTGAGGTCATAAGTCGCCACCTTGGGTGAATTCACAAGTATGCGGTCCTCGTTCTCGAAAGGAGTCTCACGACCTCCGTTGAAGAAGAAAGTCACGTGGGCATACTTCTCAGTCTCGGCAATCCGAAGCTGTCTCTTTCCGGCTTTTGCCAGAGTCTCTCCAAGAGTGTCCTTCACCTCCTCCTTGTCGAAAAGGATATGAAGTCCCTTGAAAGAAGCATCATAGGGAGTGAGACAGCAGTAATAAAGAGGAAGCGTGTGCATTCCCTCCTCAGGCATATCATTCTGAGTGAGCACATTGGTCAATTCACGCGCACGGTCGTTACGGAAGTTGTAGAAGATTACTGCATCTCCCTGCTCAAGTTTGCCGAGAGCTTGTCCGTCCTTTGTGATTACGATGGGCTTGATGAATTCGTCAGTGACTCCGGCATCATAACTGGCCTGAATTCCTTCAAGAGCGTGTTCGAAGCGGGCGCCTTTGCCGTCCACCAGCATATCATAGGCCTCCTTGACTCGATTCCATCGCTTGTCACGATCCATAGCATAGAAACGTCCGCAGACTGTGGCGACCTTGCCTGTTGTGAGGGCCATCTTCTCTTCCAGCTCTTTCACGAAACCGTATCCGCTGCGGGGATCGGTGTCGCGTCCGTCCATAAAGCAATGCACATATACGTCTTCAAGTCCGGCTTTCTTTGCATCCGAAAGGAATTCGTAAAGATGATTGAGGGAAGAATGAACTCCTCCGTGTGAGCATAATCCGAAGAAATGGAGTTTCTTGCCGCTTTGCTTCACATAATCGTAAACCGCCTTGATTTCCGCGTTCTGCTGCAGAGAATGATTGCGGCAGGCCATATTTATCTTAACAAGGTCCTGATACACAACTCTTCCGGCCCCCAGATTCATATGACCGACCTCAGAATTGCCCATCTGTCCGTCGGGGAGTCCTACATATTCGCCACAGGCCTTCAGATGGCTGAAGGGGTATTTTGCCCGCAGGGAGTCTATGAAAGGGGCCCCCTGGGTGAATATCGCATTGGAACTGTCCTGACGTCCTTCTCCCCAGCCGTCAAGAATCATAAGCAGTACTTTTCTTTCCATTTTTCTTGCTGAATTGTTTCTCTTGCTGAATTATTGATTTCTTCCTTCAAATAACGGAAATGCAAAGATAAGAAGCTTTTTGAAATAGCTTCTTATCTTTGCAGTGCAGATGGACAAGATTCTGAACAAAGAAATACTCAGGCTCTCACTGCCCAGCATCCTGGCAAACCTCACAATACCTGTCGTGGGGCTTGTGGACACGGCTGTAGCCGGACATCTTCACTCCTCTGACGGTTGGAGCATCGCTACATTCATAGGCGCAATTTCTGTCGGGGCAGTGCTGTTCAATCTGATTTACTGGAATTTCGGCTTTCTTCGGACAGGAACCGGGGGATTGACGGCACAGGCTTTCGGTCGCGGAGACACTCACGCCTGTGCAGCAATATGCGTACGGGCATTGGCACTTGCCATAACGGCAGCGGCAATCGTCCTTATTCTTCAGTTCCCTTTCATCCGGCTGGCTCTGATCTGCGTGCAGGCTTCTCCAGAGGTCGAGGAACTGGCAAGGCAATATTTTCTGATAAGGATTTGGGCGGCTCCAGCGACATTGTCTCTGATGGCTTTCAGCGGATGGTTCGTTGGAATGCAGGACTCCGTCAGTTCGATGTGGAAAGACATTGTAGTGAGCGGAGTGAACATATTCGCCAGTCTTTTCCTTGCACGTGGTGCAGGAAGTTGGGAAGGACTCGGTTTTGCCGGGGTGGCGATGGGGACTGTGGTGGCGCAGTACAGCGGCCTGGCATACTGCATTCTGGTCTGCGTGTTCAAATACGGCAGAACGGTTTTCGCACAATACCGACTCCATAAATTGCGTCAATCGTTGAAAAGCAGCGAACTGAGCGGTTTCTTCCGGATGAACGCCAACCTTTTCGGAAGGTCCGTTTTCTTCACAATCATCTACATAGGGTACACTTTGATAGCTGCAACTTTCGGAGACAATCTTCTGGCCTGCAGTTCAATAATGATGCAAATGCTGATGCTGTTCAGTTATTTCACGGATGGATTCGCATACGCGGCTGAGGCCCTTACGGGGAGGTTCATAGGTGCAGAAGACCCCGTAATGATGCATCGCAGCATAAAATACACCTTTGTCTGGAGTATGAGTATTGCAATAATGTTCATTGGTGTGTACATATTGCTGGGTACTCCCCTGCTCAAACTCCTGACAGATGATGCAACGGTGGTGGAAAGCTGCCGGCCTTACCTTCCCTGGCTTGTGCTTATGCCGCCTCTGGGTTGTGCAGCATTCACCTGGGACGGTGTGTATCTGGGGGCAACAGACTCCCGCGGGGTCCGCAACGCGATGATGGGTGCTGCTCTGGCATTCTTCGGAGTGTGGTTCGTCCTGAATCTTTTCCGGAATCTGGACAGAATGCACATTCTGATGGCCTCATATTTCGCTCATCTTGCCGTTCGGACGGTCTATCTGAGCATCCGATACGGCAGAATGAGAGATTATTACTCGAAAGAGTGAGAGAATATTACTCCAACCCTCGGCCACGGAGCAAAGCCCCGGTGTCCGGATCCTGTCCGCGGAACTGACGGTAAAGAACCATAGGCTCCTCGCTGCCGCCTTTCTCGAGTATATTGCGGCGGAAACTCATTGCAGTCGCAGTGTCGAAAATTCCCTTCTCCTTGAAGAGTTCGAAAGCGCTCTTGTCCAGAACTTCAGCCCATAGATAGCTGTAATAGCCTGCCGAATAACCGCTGGACCCGAAAATATGATTGAAGTATGTGCTGCGGTAGCGGGGAATGATTTCGTCTATAAGACCCATATCCGCGGCAACTTTCTTTTCGAAGCTATCTACATCCACGCCCTCGATTGAAATCAGCTCGTGCCATTTCATATCCAGGATGGATGCTGCACAAAGTTCCGAAGTTACAAAGCCCATATTGAAGTTGGAGGCGGCGACAACCTTATCCACAAGCTCTTGAGGGATGACTTCTCCGGTCTCGTAGTGGAAGGCATAGGTGGCAAGCACCTCGGGCTGGAATGCCCAGTTCTCGTTAATCTGCGAAGGAAGTTCGACGAAATCACGCTTTACGGAAGTACCGCTCAGGCCACGGTAGCTGCACTTGCTCAGAAGCCCGTGCAGAGCGTGTCCGAACTCGTGGAACATAGTCTCCACCTGATCTATGTTGAGAAGTGCAGGAGTGTTCCCGTCGGGCTTGTTGAAATTTCCCACATTCACAATCACCGGACGTACATCCTTGCCGTCCACATCTATGTACTGAGATCCGAAATTTGTCATCCAGGCTCCAGCACGCTTGGTGTCACGCGGATAATAGTCGGTGATGATGATACCTATCAGGGAACCGTCGGAATCGCTCACCTTGAATGCCTCGCACTCGGGGTTGTAGAGGGTCAGACCCTCGATGGGCTCAAAACTGATGCCGTACAGGCGTGATGCGTTGCCGAAGACGCCGGATCGGACGTTCTCCATCTTGAAGTATTTCATAACCTCGGATTCATCCAGGTCATAACGGGCCTTGCGTACGCGCTCTGCATAATACATATAGTCCCAGGGCTGTACGGTGCTCCCGGAAGGCAGAATGCCGGCAGCTATATCCTCGTCCATAACTTTCTGCATATCAGCTACTTCTTCCTTTGCGCGCCGGATAGATGCCTCCATAATGTTCTTGAGGAAGGAATCGACTGTTGCCGGGTCGTGAGCCATCTTGGTGCTGAGAATCTGCTCGGCGGGACTGTTGAATCCGAGAAGTCGGGCCTTCTCTATACGGAGTTCCATAGAACGGAGCACCACAGCCTTGTTGTCATTTTCGTTGCCGTTATTGCCGCGAAGGGAATACATACGGAACATTTTTTCGCGCTTGGCTCTGTCAGGCTCGGAGGCCATCATATCGTAATAATTGGCCACTGACGCTCCGATTTCAGCCTTGTAGGCATTGCTTTCAGCAAGCAGATGATTGCCGAAAGTGAGGGCGAGACCGGCAAGCTCGGTATTGATTTCCTTGAGACGGGCCTGCCCTGCCTCATCCAGACCTATACCATTGTTGATGAACGCCTCATACATATTCTTCAGAAGCATCTGCTGCTCTCTGGTGAGACCGCTCTGATCAGCCTCGTAAACCACCTTCACACGCTCGAACAGAGCGGCGTTCATATAGATATTGTCCGAAAGGGCGCTCACAAGAGGAGTAGCCTCCTCGACTATAGCGTTGATCTCGTCGGTGGCATCTGACTCGTTGACATTGAAGAGAACCGAAGTAACCCTGTCCAGAATGGATCCGGAACGGTCAAGAGCCTCGATGGTATTCTCAAAACTCGGAGCTTCGGGATTGTCTATGATTGCCTGAATCTCCTCCTCCTGCTGGGCGATACCTGCATTGACGGCAGGCATATAGTCAGAATTGCGGATTGCCCCGAAATCGGGGATTCCGTAAGGGGTGTTCCATTCCGAAAGGAAGGGATTCTCACGTGTGCTGCAAGCTGTAATTGCCATTGCAATTGCAAGAAGTGAAAGAATGTTTTTCATTATTGTGCGTATATTGATTTTCCTGTATCCGAATAGCAGAAATCATCCGCTGAATTGACTATGAACTGGATACTGCCCTGATAAAGCGTGAGGATACCGGTGACGTCGATGCTGCGGGAACCGTCCAGCACATCGGCGGGAATCTGCTTGTCGGCGAACTTGGAATATCCGCTGGTGCGGATTTGAATCTCCTTGTAGGAAGACCCGTCATACATTCTGAAATACTGGCTCACGGAGTACGCGGCTTTCTCTATGCCCGGATAGCTTCCGTCACCCTTGTATTTGTCGTCACCAACCTTGCCATAATTGTAATCCCCGGCATTTCCCACGGAAATGTTGTCCCATATTCCGCTCTTGAGGTATTCCGTCATCTTGGCCTTGGACATCGCCCAGGTGGTTATGCCCCAAGTTCCGTCGGAGATGAATATACGGTTGGAGGAGAGTTTCTTGTTCTTGTTGGAATCCAGATACAGGAGTACAAAGGTTTCGTCGGCATATTTGAGTCCCTTGAGGGTGACAAGACGGCCAACGTTTCTGTTGGTGGCCTGTGTGGCTGTCTTTCCGTTCGGAAGTTGGGAGAAGGAGACGACTTCGGGTGTGAGTTTTCCCTCAATCTCTCCACGGAAAACGTGCGAATCAATGAGCAGCGGAGCCACCAGATATGAGGTCTCATATTCTCCGCTGAGGTCTCTGAAGCCGACCTGAACCATACCCATACCTCCGTAATTACCTGATTTATAGCCATACATTCCTATGGCGAGGTCGCTGCAGTCCACATATATTCTCTGTCCCGGAAGATAGTCATTGTAGAGACCATTCTTTCCTATCTTGATTTCTATGCCTCCTGTCTCATCCTGAATATAGAAACTTTTGTAAAAATTGCCGGGCTGGTCGTCAGTGGATACAATACCGGATATCACCATAGGAGTCTGCACTGTGTACGGACTGCCCACCTTGTATGTAGCGGCAAGCTGGGCTATGGTGTGTGTCGGGGTCATTGTTACTTTCTTGTATGCTGCGGGCTGTTCATACTCGCCCGTGAACACGGGTTCAAACTCCTCTTTCAGACTCTGGCAGGATACAAAGAGCAGCAGCGAGGCTGCAAATACGCGGTTGAACTTTCTCATAGCCACTAGAATTTGAAATAAATGTTCAGCATATAATTGATTCCTGTCATATAAAAATATTTGGAGTCAAAACGGTAATACCTGTCTCTGCCGGAACTGGAAATAAGACGTGTCTGTTCATAGCCTCCAGTCTTCACACAGAGATTGTTGAGAAGGTTCTTGGCCTCCAGGGAGAATCCCAGATTGTACTTTCTGCCGGCCAGCTGCCAGCTCTTGCCTACGCTCGCGTTGAGGAGGAATGTCGGTGAGAACCGCTCCTGTGAAGCCATATTTTCCACCTCCGCAGGAGTCAAAACACCGTCTGGACCACTGCAGGCAAATGTCGTGCGGTAGAGAGGATTCATATCAAGATACGAATTGGAAAAATACTGGCCGTTGACCTCGATGAAGAGATAATCATTGCCACGGTAGTTCAGAGCTATTTCGGAAGCCAGCTGGGGAGTGGAGGTCACAAAATGCTGCTGGTATCCTGTTATGATGTAATTGCCCTGAGCATCCTGATCATAGATTGGCTTGTTGTAGGCATCATAACCGGCAATCTTGTATATAGGATGGCTGCTCCAATAAGGCACATCCTCGTCACGCACTGTCTCTGCGCTGTTGTCCACTGTCTGTACCATATGAGGAGTGCCGGTATAGACGTATCTGCCCAAACTGAGGGCAGCACTGACCGAAAGGCCGTTCACCGGAAGGGGGGCCTTGGCACCTATTTCTACTCCGAGGTGTCTCTGGCCTAAGCCTGTCATTGCGAAATTGGTGAAACTGTGCTGGGAATCGTCATAGAAACTCATCACGTCAGACTGATCCTTGATGTCCGTGAAGAAAGCCGTGGCACGGAGATTATATCCTGAATTGGTGAACTGATATGTGAAGTCGGCGGCAAAGGTTTTCTTGGTTGTAAGATTCTCCGTGAGAGTGTTGCGGGTACGGGGGGAGACAAATCCCTGAGTGAAGGTCGGGGCCTCGTTGAAATAACCGGCATTCAGGGCGAAACGATGTCCGCCCAGAAGATCATACTCTGCGGAAGCTTTGGCTGTATAGGTAAAAAAGCCTTTCACGGCAGATTTGCCCAAGGAATTGTCGGGGAAGAGACCCTTGCGGACCAAACCCTCGCGCCAGAAACAGTCATATCCTGCCTTGCCTGCCAGATTTGCCTTGAAATACCCGGAAGTGAAGCTTCCGTTCAGCCATCCGTCATACTTCTGTACGAATGCATAGTAGTCATAACCGTACTTGTCTCCCTTCTGCAGTTTCTGAGCCTCACCGTGAGCGAGATAGTAGTCGAGGTCATTCTGGATTTTGATGGGGTCGGAAGCAAAGTCACGCTCAGCGAACTGATCCACATTCACATAGTATTTTCCTCCGAGCAGATCATCGATGACCTTGTAGTTCTCAGTCCTGTTCCACTTGGCATCGAGTCCCCCGAGCAGAGTGATATTCCTGTCTATCATCCATTTGAAATTGCCGGCAAAACTGATTTCATTCTGGTCAACGTGCCTTTCCTCGACCACATACTTGCTGCGGCCTCCGGCACTGTTGTAGTTTACATTGTAGAGCCTGTCCCAATTGATGTGCTTGTAGTTGTCGAAAGAAGAGCCGCTCTGGGTCCAGGCATATTTCATCCATTCCGCCTTCTCAGAGTCATAACGTTCATAATCATCATCCGACATATAAGCGAAGGACGGAAGGTTGCGATAATAGTCCGGACGCGGATCAGGAGCATCATACCAGTCAAGAGCCGTGTAACCGTTCTTTCCCGTGCGTACGACAACAGCGGCATTGGCACTGAAATCATCGTTGGGGGTGAAAGAGTACTTGAGACCGACAACAGGCTCGAAAGTCTTGCGGACACGGGCATTGCGCACCTTCCCATTCTGATATCCCCAGTTGGAATTATAGAAATTGTCCCCCATCAGGTCATATACTTCCTGGGTCGATGCATTCTGAGCACCGCGCTGGCCGGGAGTGGCAAAGGCGAACAGAGCCAGACGATGGCCGGTTCCGAATTTCTTCTCGACTCCTCCGTAGAATGCGAAAGAACGGTAATACACTCCTTTTACCCAGTCGTTTCCTCCCAGACGGGCTGATACATTGAAGGCATAGCTCCACCCGTTGTCAAGTTCTCCGGAAGAATAGGTACCCATAAGACGGAGACGGTAGAGGGCCGAGTTGCTGAGCACGCTGAAACGCCATCCCTTGCGTACCGAAGAAGGCACGGCCAGAATGTTTGTGAGTCCGTTGTAGCCTCCCACTCCAAAGTCGGACGACTCGAGACCCACCGTGGTGTCCTTTGCTCTCATAGCCTCGTTGAGACCGGTCCACAAAGAGAAAGGAGTATTGCCTGTAAGAGCATCATTCATATAAACTCCTGCCAGATATACGTCCTGACTGCTGGCATCGTAGCCTCTGTTCTTGAACCGTATGGCACTGAAGCCGTAGCCTGCGATGTTGTTGAACACATCGTTTGCGGAATACAGAATGGTAGGCGCATCGGAATATCCCGAATCCGAAAGGTCGAATTCCGTGAAGTTGGATTCGTCGAAGTCGGAAAGCTGTTGGGCCGGGCTGAGAGTCACCATCATCAAATCCCTCATCAGTCCTTTTTCAACAATGACATTGACCTGTGTCCCGGTGAAGTCGGGGCTTGACAATTCGAGACTGTAGCTCCCATCCGGAAGATTATCGAACTGGAATCTGCCCTCGGCATCTGTATTGACATCGGCGACTGTCACAACGCCCTGCCTCAAAGAGACTTTTACCCCCGAAATGGCCGTGCGTCCTGCTCTGCTGACCACTGTGGCCTTGATACCGCCTGTCTGTGCCGCCGCGACGGAACACAGGAGAGCCATTATGAATATGAACAAAAGTTTTTTCATCTGCTTGTTTCAGATAACTGTTATTTACCTATTACTATGTATGTTGGATAATGGTCAGAAAAACCGCCGATGAACGCCCCGTTGGAGAAAGTCCGGAACGGAGTGTCCTTGTACTGCCCGGAATGCTGGGTCATAAAGGGCTGGTTGAACACCCTTCCATAATAGTTTCTGAACACTTTACGAATCTTGAGACCTCCGGAGGGAGCCTTGGTGAGATTATAGTTGGCCAAAACGATATCATAGATGTTCCACTCACCCTGATAAGCCAGAGATCCGAAACCGTCGGCAAGCAGTTTGGTGAAAGGACAGAAGAAATCGGATTCACTCTCCACTTCATTGATATCGTCTTTGGCGTGCATCCATCTGACCATACTCTCGTCAGTAGGGTTGTCATTCATATCCCCCATCACCACAATTTTGATTCCCGGGTAGAGTTGCTGCATCTTTTGGGAATGTTTGTAGATGATTTCAGCACCCAGACTGCGGAGATCTCCGCCCTTTCCTCCCAGACGGGAGGGAAGATGGGTGACGTAAACTGCGAAATGCTCGCCTTCGATAAGGCCGTGGGCCATAAGAATGTCGCGTGTGCGGAAATAATCCTGGTCCTCCTGAGAAAGGGTAATCTCAACTTCAGTACCCTCGAAAGAGAAGGGAATGGATTCGCTGTCAAGAAGCGTGAACTGATCGGGCTTGTAGAGCAGTCCGACGTCCACTCCGCGTCTGTCCGGTCCGTCATAATGAACTATCTGGAAATTGGCGCCGGCAATGGCTTCCTGACTCACAAGATCTTCCATAACCAGTCTGTTCTCTATTTCACTCACGCCCAGAAGTGTGTGCCAACGGCCGTTCTCATCGTGCATTGCCCTGATGACCCGGGCCATATTCGCAAGTTTCTTGTTGTACTTCGCCTCTGTCCAGTTGTTGCTCCCCTGAGGGAGAAATTCCTCGTCATTCTTGGCGGGGTCATCATAGGTGTCAAAAAGATTCTCAAGATTGTAAAACCCTATGACATAGTTGTGTTTCTGTGCCGATGCAGCGAAGCAGAGTGCCAGAAACAGGAAGATGAATGTTATCCGTTTCATTTTTTCAATTGGTCACAATCAATTGTTCCACCACCATTTGTCCTTGGTGGATTCGACTTTGTCCGCAAGCGTGCTACCTATCCTGTCGGGTAGATTCACGAAGAAATCATATCCGAGACGACTCTCCAGTTCGTCCACAGTCATTGCCTGTGTGCTCATTATGGCAGAGTCACTGTAGGCCTTGTGTTCGAAATAAAAAGCTACCGCCGTATAACCGCCGGTGGAGGCAGTGATGCCCAGACTGCCGCTCTTCTTGTAGCCGAGCAAAACCTTGAAATAGCCCGTGGGAACTGTAATGGCCTTGCCGTCATTGTCATACGCATATTTTGTGGAGCCCGTGACATCAGCACCGGTCACCACATAGAGGGTGTCGAACTGATAACTCCAGTTACGCACCTTTGTTTCCAGCGTAACCCAGGCTCCTGTGTTGAGGTCATTGCGTTGGGGAGTCATATTGGTTCCGTAGAATGTGGTGGAGTTTGCAGTGTACCTGTCGGCGGAAGGGAGCTGATGGCCGCGGTCATACCCACCACGGTATCCACTGAAGATTACGGACTGGTACTTGCGGGGAACTTTCGGGTCAATGTCCCAGGAATCGGTACGCGATCCGCTTCCCTGAAGGGTTTTGTTGAGAGGATATGCAACCCAGAGGGCAATTTTGGCATCAGGGTCGAGAGCGAAGGAATAGTTGCGTCCATTATACGCTCCGACTTTCATCGAACGGGTGAAGAAAGCGAGATTTGACTTGTCCAAGGCCGGGAGTTCAAGCCATTTGCCCGGGGTGTCGGGATTCAGGTCACTCTGTGGCGGAGGTTGCGGAGTGACGGATTTACCGGCCTGTGTGAAAACCTGGGTTGCAGAAGCAGTTCCGCTGGTGAGCAGAATGCTTACAGACCTCGAAGCCGACGAAACGTTCTCGTCCCAGGACAGAATCACCGTTGCACTGCCGCCGGTACCTGCCGACTGGTCCAGCCGAGCCCACTGCTCCGCTCCGTCGAACTGCAAGGTCAGAGTCCAGGAAGAAACTGTATTCAGGCGCAGGAACTGGTTCGACGCAGAGTAATCGGCGGAGGACTTTACAATGCTGAATTCTGCCTTGTCCTCCTGAAGAAGCTGTCCGTCAGAACAGGAATTGAGACAAAAAAAGGTGGAGGCGGCCGTCAGCAGGACGGCAGCCACCATCTTTGTAAACTTAAAGTCAGAAATCACTGCTGGCTGATGAGATAGAAGGTGGGAGCGTCGGCTGTACCTGTTCCCATCGTGAACTCATTGTATTTTGAGTAATAAACTATGCAGTAGTCTCCGGAATTTGCACCTTTGGCTATGATGGCCCCGTCTGTACCTGCCGTGAAGGTCCAGACGTATTTGTCGGTGAGGGACGGCTTAAGGTTGTAATGAGTACCGCTCACTTCGCAGCCAACATATCCTCCTGCCTGGTTCTGGACTGTGTACCCGCTGCCGTCGGCCTTGACGGTGAAGAGATAGTCATTGCCGGGAGCAGTGGCTGACGTAAGGTCGAACTCTTCGGCGGTCACATAATACTGACTCTTGACCTCGTTCTTCATTATGTAGATTTTGCCGCCGCTGACCATCGCAATCGCATATTTGCCTTCCTTGAAGGAAGTGAGACTGAGTTTCTCGTACTTTATGTCAAGTGTCTGGCCGCCACCGCCTGTGCCGCCGCCAGTGACAACTCCTCCGTCTTTGGTTACGAGAGCCACGTCATCCACAAGGAATGAACTGCCATTGCCCTCCTTGTTGTTCATCACGATGAGACTCACAGTAGTAGTATCGGCAAGAGTGAACTTGACATAAGTCTCGGTCCAGTCTGTTCCAGCTGCTACTGCACTGTCCGTAAGATAGATATAGTCGTTGCTGGTATCGGCTATCTTGTGGTTGGTGACTTTTCCGTAGCCCAGCTTGAACTTGCCCTCGCCCTTGGTGAAAACGGAAATCTGATAGGTGCCCGGCTTGAGCGTGTATTCATCGGACATCAGTCGCTTGTTGGATCCGCTGACCCCTGCCACGCTGGCAGAAGAACTACCGCTATGGTATTCTGAAGACTGAGTGACAGTGGCATTGCCGGAAACGAAAGTCCAGTTTGCAGGTTTACCGCTGTTCCAGGTTTCGAAACCTCCGTTGGTGATGAGATTCTCTCCGGTAATCTTCTCGTCATCACCTCCCTGTCCGGGCTGGGAGGACTCGATGTCTGCATCAACCACCTCGTGAGTGGTGTTGTAGAGCTGATATGCGCCGCGCAGGGTCACTGTGTCGCCTTTCTTGAGTTTGGAAGCCCATTCGGACGCGTTGTTGACGGTATAGACCTTGATGGTGCCGCTGGCATCCTTGAGGTCAAAGCTGCAATATGTAGCACTGACTGTGGAATTGACGGTTCCGGTGAGACGGTACAGGGAATATGCATCAGCCTTGCTGATAAAATCGGCCACAGTCACCGTGGTAATCTGGGACTGAGGCACAGCCACGTGACTCTTGATCGTTCCGTTTGACATCTGGTCCTGGCTCTTGGACTCATACCAGCTGTATTTGCCGGTGATGGCGACATTGTCCCCGGTGTGGAGACTGGAAGAATACTCGCTCCAGTTTTCGGGGAACGAGCAGCAAATCTCTCCGGTTGAGTCCTTGAGATAGAAGCCGTAATACTTCTCGCTCTTGGAGATGTTGCCGATGACACCCTCGAGACGGTAAGCAGTCTGCGTGTCTTTCTTGGTAAGAAAGTCCTTAACGCTGAGAAGTTCCTCGGTATCGCCGCCCTTGGGTCCCTTCTGGGTGATTACGACAATGGCCTTATGGAGGACATCGCCGTAGAAAGTGAGAGTGGCAGTCCTGTCAGCTCCGACGTTGGCTGTTGTCTTGACAGTGATTGTCTGTACGCTTTTGGATGCGTTTCCCTTGGACGGACTGACATCCAACCATTCCGATGTCCCTTCAAGTCCGGTAATCTCCCAATTTACCGTCGCCGTGAGGGCTATGGTCTGATTGCCGCCATCCTGTGTGAATTCAATGCTGTTCTTGTCCACCTGAACATTGGCCTCTCCGAAATCTTCGGGTTTCTGGCAGGAACAGACGCTGAGCGCCGCTACGGTCGCAATAGCTAATACACGTCTTGTATTCATATCGTATCGTTATTGTTTTGTGCTGAATCTCAATATAGAATACAAATATAGTGATTTTTCATAAGCACAAAAAAACAGAGGGCGACCCTTTTCGGATTGCCCTCCTGTCTTTGAACGAATTGTTGTATGTTACATACTACTCGGCCTTGATTGCGAAGAGAATCGCACGCTTGTTGGAATCGGAAGCAGTGGTAACCTTCAGAGTGGTCTCCGACGTGAAAGAATAGCTCAACTCATACTTGTCGGTATTGGCTACAGTCAATGTGTACGGATAACTGCCGGTAGCTCCGGCATTGGCTGCAATAGCCTGAGTATTTATCACGGTACCATTTATACTGAACTCGAGAGTGGCGGGCTTGTCCTTCCAGGCCACTGCATAATAGCTGAGCTTTGTGGAGCCAGCGGGTACGGTGAGAGTGAATTCACCGACTTTGCTGGAGGTGCCTATCTTCAGGACCTTGTTGTTTGCATCGCCGTTGATGGTAGCTGTGCCGTCATCAAACGAGTCTGCCCCCAGAGTGTATGCCAGATTGATGGCCCAGGGTGAAGTCTGAGGATTGTCTATGCTTACAAAGAAACCGTTGGCAACCTGAACGGTGCCCTTGTAGGAACTGCGGGTGCCGATGATGGTGACTATATCTCCGTCCTTGACATTGGTGGTGGCGAAATCTGTGTTCTTGCCTCCGAAGCCCGGAGCGACATTGTATGCATATACGCTTCCCGTATTGTCAGTGATGTTGAAACGGCCCTTGTCGGACACGAGGTCGGACACTGTTCCCTTGAGTTTGTAGTACTGAGCTCCCTCGGCGGCAGCATTGAACTCGGCGACAGTCGCTTCGGTCACGCTCCTGTGGCTGAATACGGTGACGTTCTTGAGTTCTATGGTTGTGTTGTAAGTAACCCTGGGGCCATATACGGTAACGACATCCCCTTCCTTAATACCAGCAGCAGCCCAGTCGTTGGTGCCGTAGATGGTAAGTTCTCCGGAGTAATCCTTGAGCATAAAGTTGCCGTAGGTGGTATTGTTAACCTTTGACACATAACCGGAAACCCTGTATGTCTGGTTGTCGGCACCTGCAAGAACACCGGCCACATCGGTATCGATGATGGAGCCCTTCTGCGAAACAGTTACCGAAACGTTCGATACGTTCTTTCCTGAAGCGGAGGAGAGATTGACAACTGCAGCCCTGTCAGCACCATTGTTTGCAGCAACCTTGAATTTGACAACTGCCGTGTCGGCAGGTTCCGGAACAAGTTTGGTAGGCACACCGGCAACATAATCCATTCCACTCAATGCAATCCAGTCAGCATATTCGGCGGGAACGTCCACAAATACGCCATTGCCTTTGTATGCGGCCTTGATTGAGTAGATTCCACCTTCCTTCTCAACAGGAGCGGCGGGAGCGCTGATTTTGAGGAGTGATTTCTGGATGGACACAACGGTCACATTGACCAGTTCGGCAGTGGTACCGTAATATTGAAGGGGACCCTCAACCGTAATCACATCACCGATTTCTATTCCGAGACTGGAGAAATTCTTCTCTTTCCCGTCCTTGTCAAGAGTACCGTAGATGTAGGCCTCGACGCCGGATCCGTCATCGATGAACAGATTTCCATAAGTGGTGTTGATTATGGATGTGACCGCTCCCTTGACACGATAGGTCTTGCCTACAGTACCTGTCATCGCTTGAGCACAGGTAACAGTCTCAACAGTCATTTCTCCCTGACGGACTGTGATGAACTGGGTATGGGGACCGGCCTTGATCTGAACCTCTGCCTGACGGCCATAAGCACAAGAATCTGCAGAGAAAACAACATCGAGTTCACTGCCGGCTTTGCCTGATGCAGGTGACACTTTAAGCCAATCGGGAAGAGTGGATGAGATTGTCCAGTCCACTGAAGAAGAAATCTTGACAGTCTCTTTTCCACCATTGGGAATAATGGACAGATATGTCTTGGAAACCTGAATAGACTTGAGAGAACTTGTCAGTTCTTCCTTGTCACATCCGGCGAGAACAAGTAGAGATGCCGCCAGAAGAGCGAGTAAATATCTAAGTTTCATAACGCTTGCAATAACTAGTTAAACATATACCTGAGACCGATGGATGCATACCAGCACTGGCCTACAGTATATGAAGGAACCCAGGTCTGGACATTTCCGGATACTGCAGAAGGAGTGGAGAACACGGCGTAGCCATCCTTGTCGGCTCCCTCGTACTTGAGAATACGCCCGCTATTGAGTTCAGATTTCATAATCTTGCTCACTCCCCACTCGGAATTGAACATATTGAGAATATTCTTCACGTCAATAGAAAGCTGGAGAGTGCTTGTGCTTTCTCCGTGCTTGATCTTGAAATCGTGCTTGTAGCTGAAATCCAGACGATGTACCCAGGGCGAGTAAACGCTGTATCCTTCCGCATACTCTCCCTGATGTTTGCTGAGGTAACTGTCAGCGTGTACATAAGACATAAAACGGTCACGGTCATCGGTGGTCTTGAAGCGGAATTCGTTGTTGGCTACCTGTGCGTCCGTAGGAATATAAAGTGCGTCGTAGGAATAGCCGTCACCGTTCATATCGTTGGAAAGCATATAAGAGTAGTTGTAGCCGCCCTTCCAAGCCTCATAGATGAAGTTGAAATGATTGTTCGAATGATCGTTGATGTTCAAAGAAGCAATCACACGGTCAGGAGTGACATACTGTGAATTGTGCAGGGTCACATAATTGGGACCCAGATATGAAGGGATGTAGGTGAACGCCGATGAAGCGTCGGATCCGGGCATACCGGTGAGTTCCTTTGAAACGGTGTGAGTGTAGGCTACCGATACTCCGATTTCGGGAATGGGCTTGGCATTTGCGCTCAAATTGTAGGAATACCCGTAACCCTTGCTTGTGTTGCTGAGTACAAAGGCATTGGGCAAATCCTTGACCTTACCTTCGGCATTTGTATAGGTGTATTTTCCGGCCGAACCCTGATAGATGGGCCTGTTGTCGGCTCCGTTGAAGCGGGTGAATCCACCGACAGGCATAATGCTCCAGTCAGAGATGCAGACTGCATTGACTGTCTTGTTGAAGATTCCTTCAGCAGATACAGTGAAGGGGAAGGATGTAGGCAGCTGATAATCGACGGCAAGGGTCGTCTTCCAGACCTGAGGCATCTTGAAATTCTCGTCCACTGCGGCGAACGAACTGCCTACAGTACCCTTTTCGGGAGAGATGGTGTTGACTCCAAGGCCTTTTTCGATTATGAGGTTCTTGAGTTCGGAAGCCCTGAGAATATTGCCCTTGAAGATGGACATATCAGTCTTGGTGCCGGAAGGACCGATTTTGGTGTTGCTCTGAACCATTCCGGAATTGGTGGGCATATTGGTGAAGAATACGAGAGGAATGCGTCCGGAGAACAAGCCGGTGCCTCCACGTACCTTGAGCGACTTGTTGCCGAGTACGTCCCAGGTGAAGCCGATACGGGGCGATACAGTAAGAGTGGAACCGGGCCACTTGCCGGTGTCGATGTGCCTTATGTTTCCATCGGCATCCGGATACTCCAGATTGTATATCGCGTTGTTGGTCATAATGTCCTTGTTGTCGAAGAACAGACCGTCAAAACGTATTCCGTAGGTGAGCTTGAACTTCTCGGTTGCATTCCATTCATCCTGAACATAAGCTCCGACATTGTGGAAACGTACTCTTGCAGCAGGATTGGTCTCTCCGTCATATCCGTAGGTGAGGCAGACCACTTCGGGGGTTTCGAGGTTGAGGAAATCATCAAGACTCTTGTACCTGTAGTAACCGGCACCGTTTCTCATATAGGCATTGTCCGCCATCTGGTACTCGTAGCTGGCTCCGGCAGTAATCTTGTGATTACCGGCATAGTAGGTAAGATCATCCTTGACATTGAGCACATTGTTGTGCACAGCGTTCTTCCAGGTGAAGAGCTCATATCCGAGCGAAATGTAAGGAGTGTTGGTTCCTGTCCCGTCCATAATGTCTATGAAGGGGAAATCGGAGGAATTCGTGCCGCGAACGTCGTCAATCTTTGAGAAAGTGACGAGAACCTGATTGGAGAGATTGTTGGAGAAACGACTGTTCAGGTCAAGAGTGGCCGTATGAACAATATTGTTTACCGAATACATCGAGTTGGCGTAACTCATACCGTATATTGAAACGCGGCCATAGGCAGAACGTGTGCCTCCATCCATTGAGGAGGAATTAGGACCGTTCCAGGCAGTATTGTTGGTGTAGTTGTAGCGGAGTGCAAGATGATGCTTGTCGCTGATGTTCCAGTCGAGACGGGCGAGAACCTTCATATTGCTTTCGTCTGCAGGGAAGTCGGAAAAAGAGCCTGTATCATATCCGAACTTGCTCTTCACGAACTCTGACACTTTCTGCATATCGGCAACGGAGGCGTATGAAAGATACTTGACATCATTGCCGACACCATTCTCAGATGCCCTCCATATAATAGCCTGGTTGGGGGCCTTGGTATATTCGAAGTTGACGAAGAAGAAGAGCTTGTTCTTCACGATGGGTCCGCCCAGAGTGAATCCGTAGAGAGTGTTGCGGTCGGTTTCCCTTGCAGTGGTGATTTGCTCGCCGTACACTGTATCTCCACGAAGATTCTCATTGCGGTGATAAACGTATGCAGATCCCTTGAAAGTGTTGGTTCCTGACTTTGTGATGGCGTTCACGCCACCACCGATAAAATTGGTCTGACGAACGTCAAAGGGAGAGATGACAACCTGCATTTCTTCGATGGCATCTATTGAAATAGGGTTGCCGCCGCCGGGGAGGTTGGACGAAAGACCGAAATTGTTGTTGAAGTTGGCTCCGTCCACAGTGAAGTTGGCGGTACGTCCGTCAGTTCCGGCAAATTGCATTCCATTGCCTCCGTAGGGGGAAAGACGGGTGACATCGGTGATGCTTCTTGTTACGGTAGGCAACGAAGTTATCATCTCGTTGTTGATGTTTGTCGCGGAACCGGTCTTCTCCGTGGCGAACTTGGATGCAGCCTGAGAAATGACAACGGCTTCGGAGAGCATCTCACTGTCGTCGGCCATAACTGCATTCAGAGAGAAAGTCTCGGCAAGCTGAAGAGAGATGTCGGTGTATTTCACTTCCTTGTACCCGAGACAGCTGACCTCAACTGTGTAAGGACCGCCGGCGCGCATACCGTTGATATTGAAACGGCCGTCCTCATTGGTTATGGCATAGTACTGCGTACCCGAAGAAGTGTGGGTCGCCACTACCGCCGCTCCGGGCACGGCTGCTCCTCCCTTGTCGGCAATTTTGCCGGCCATAGAGGAAGTTGTAATCTGCGCGTAGGCAGACACGGCAAAGAGCATTGCTGCTGCGGACAGCAAGAACGCTTTGATGGTTTTTTTCATAATGTTTTGATAATATGTTAGATAAAAAAACTGTTCTCCCTTCAGCTTTTGCGGCGCAAAGATACTGATTATTTTATTCAAATAATAGTATTTTTTATATCTTTGTAGCCGATTTAACCAACGTGGACAGATTTGAAAGCTTGCAACCACGTCTAAAAAATGCTAAAAATGAACTATCTTTTCACATCGGAGTCAGTCTCCGAAGGTCATCCCGACAAAGTCGCCGACCAGATTTCAGATGCAATCCTTGATGAATTTCTCCGCCAGGACCGTGAAGCCAGGGTCGCCTGCGAAACCTTCTGCACCTCGGGCCTCGTGGTTGTGGGAGGCGAGGTGCACAGTGACCACGCATACGTGGACATACCCGCCACAGCCAGGCGAGTTATCAAACGCATAGGATACGACAAGGCCGAGTACGGATTCGACGCAGCTTCCTGCGGAATCATATCCACCATCCACGAGCAGAGTACGGACATCAGTATGGGAGTGGTCAGAGAAGACCCCGACAACCAGGGAGCAGGAGACCAAGGAATGATGTTCGGTTACGCTTGCACCGACACGGAGGATTATATGCCTCTTCCTCTGGCACTTTCCCATAGGATACTGATGATTCTGGCAGACATCAGGCACAATGACAGGTCCCTGATGCCGTACCTGCGTCCGGATGCCAAGGCCCAGTTCACAGTGGAGTACTCCGCCCAAACCCACAAGCCCGTACGCATTCACACCATAGTGCTGTCCACTCAGCATAACGAATTCGCACCGGATGAGGTGATGCGCGAAAAAATACGTTTCGACGTGCAGGACAAGCTTATCCCAAGACTCATCGCAAGCCTTCCCGCCGAAACCGCAGCACTGTTTGACGATAAATTTGTGCTTCACGTGAACCCTACTGGAAAATTCGTCATCGGAGGCCCCGCGGGTGACACCGGGCTCACCGGACGCAAGATAATAGTGGACACTTACGGCGGACGCGGAGCTCACGGAGGCGGTGCATTTTCCGGAAAAGACCCTTCGAAGGTGGACCGCAGCGCAGCCTATGCAGCCAGATATCTGGCCAAGAATATTGTTGCCTCCGGACTTGCCGACGAATGTCTGGTCCAGCTTTCGTATGCCATCGGCGTGGCGGAACCGGTAAGTATATTCGTGGACAGCTACGGCACCGGCAAGGTTGACGATGCTCTGCTTGCTTCCAGACTTGGTAACATATTCGACCTCAGGCCGGCGGCCATCATAAGGAAATTCGCTCTCAAGAACCCGATTTACGAGCCCTGTGCTGCTTATGGCCATATGGGCCGCAAGCCATACATACAGGATGGGATGCAGTTCTTCGGATGGGAAAAACTCGATGCTGTACAATTGCTTCGGGAAGAGTTCGGCGAACAGGTCTCCAAATTTGCCTCAAAGTAAGTCAAGAGATATGCCCAAAGCCAAGAGCAGAATACAGATAAACAACAAGAAGGCTTCATTCGACTACGAGTTCCTCGAAACATACGATGCAGGCATTGTGCTCGTAGGGACGGAAATCAAGTCCATAAGGGCAGGCAGAGCCTCACTCCAGGATGCCTATTGCTATTTCAGCGGTGGCGAGCTGTATGTAAAGGGGATGAACATCTCATCTTATTTCTGGGCTTCGGCCTGGAGCGGACACGAACCGTCACGAGATCGAAAACTGCTCCTGACCAAACGTGAACTCAGGCATTTGGGGCAGGCCGTAAAGACAAAAGGCCTTACCATAGTTGCAATTCGTGCTTTTATAGCAGAGAACGGCTATGCCAAACTGCACATCGCCCTGGCCAAAGGCAAGAAGGAATACGACAAGAGGGATACAATACGCAAGAAAGACTTAAGGCGCGAAATGGAGAGAGGCTGATGGTTGTATCCAATTGATTGTCACCCCTGAACGCTCCATACCTCTGAACCACGTCATCTGGCGCTTGGCAAATTGATGAATGGCGGTGGCAAGCTTTGTTTTCATCTCGTCGTAACTCATCTCTCCCAGAAGAAACAGAGTTACAAACTTGTATTCCAAGCCATAAGCTATCAAAGTCTCCGCACTCACCCCGCCATTCAGAAGAGTTTGCACTTCTTCCACCATCCCCTGTTTCAGACGGGCATCCAGACGGGCATCGATCCGGGCATTCCTTGTATCCCTGTCAACATCGGTGCCGATGACAAGAATCCTGTCTCTTCTGATTTCACGCTCCTCACTCAGAGGTTTCTTCTCCAAAAAATCATAATCATTGATTACGGAATTGATGTAAAGGCCTGTGCCACCGCATAGAATGGGAAATTTCCCTCTAGAATGGATGGTTTTGCAGGCAATGCCGAAATCGTTCTTGAAACGGTAAACGTTGTACCCATCCCCGGGGTCCACAATGTCAATCAGGTGATATGGAATGTCTCCATATTCCGAAATATCCTTGCCCGTACCTATATCCATTCCCCTGTAAACCTGCCGCGAATCTGCAGATACAATCTCGCAGCCTCCGAGTTCACGGGCCAGCCTCACGGCAAGAGACGTCTTCCCGGAAGCAGTGGGACCGAGAATGCAGACAAGGTCAAGACGGGACAGGTCTGGACAGGAAAAATCAGGATGGGAAAAATCAGGACAGGAAAGAACGTTGCTCATTTGGAGGATGCAAGCTTGCGGCGTCTGGTTTCAGCGGTGTCGTGTCCGAAAATCTGCCTGTCTCCTTCGGTGTTCCTCCAGAAAACAGGGTCGAAAAGAGATTCGGACGGACTTTGATATCCGCCTTCGTGGTCTATACGGAATGCCAGGTACTTTATGCTGTAACCCTGCTCTCTGAAGATACTCTCGTAAAACGTCTGAACTTCATAAATCTCAGGAGAGAGATCCGGATTGCGGGAAGAATAAAGATCCGCGCAGTCGGAAAGAATCTCAAGCGAGTTGGCCATACAGACAGCTTTGGTATATTCGTAGAGAAAACGAGAGTCGGTCTTGAGATGAATGATGCCACCGGGTTTAAGGAAAGACCTGTATCTTTCGAGAAAAAGAGGAGAGCTCAGCCTGGAATTCTCGCTGCGCAACTGTGGGTCAGAAAAAGTGAGCCATATTTCCGAAACCTCTCCGGGAGCGAAAAAGGCGGTTATGAATTCGACTCTGGTGCGCAGGAACGCAACATTGGAAAGATTGTTGCGTGTGGCATATCCGGCTCCTTTCCACAGACGTGCGCCCTTGATATCGACCCCTATGAAATTCCTGAGAGCATCGCGTTCAGAAAGGGCTATTGTGTATTCCCCCTTGCCGCATCCCAGTTCAAGGACAAGAGGATGATTGTTAGAGAAAAAACCATTCCATTTTCCCTTGAGGGAATGATCCCGCAAATTGAAATAGCCGTCCGCAAGAAGTTCCCCGCAGGAAGGCTGCACCAGGCAGGGGAAAGTTTCGTTCTCTGCGAATTTACGGAGTTTGTCGTGTCCCATTGTGCTTGCATATAAGGCCAAGGCCCCTGAAACCGTCACAAACGTCAGCAGCCCTCACTCTCAATGACCATAGCCCTGGTACGGAAGGAACGACAGCGCTGCGATAGTTTTCGGTTCTGCGCCCGTTATCGCCCGGCACAAGATACACTGTCTCGGCGAGTCGTCTTCCGGAAGGATCGGACCAGACAGCATCAAGACGGATACTTTCAGTCCATTCACAGTCCACAAGAGTATAAAAACAGAAATCGTATGATGACAGAGTGTCATTCATCTCGAAAGAGAATTCGTAAACATCTCCCGGCGCATTCCCGCGGGGTACAAAAAAATCCACACTGTCTGGATTCGAGCAGCAGACAAAAAAAGGAAGCAGCAGGATAGTAAGCGTAAAGCCTTTCATTATTCCGGACGAGGAGTTTTTCCACCCGATTTACGGTTGCCGCCGTTTTTCCGATATCGACCGTCGTTCTGGTCCACTCCGTTCTTCTGAGGGGCACTGTTCTTCTGAGAGGCACTGTTCTTCTTGACGAAATCATTCTTTTGGCTTTTCTGATCTCCGTCATTTCTGCGATTCCTGCCCCCGCGCTGCTTCTTGTGTTTGGGTCCATCGAAACGGCTGATGCTGTCATCACCCACTGCTGTCACGAACTCGGGAGCGGATGGAGCCGGCTCTTCCCTGAGAGACTCCGGTTTGATTCCATTTCTGTTGAGTCTGATTATCTCTCTCACCTCAGAGGCGTCAAGAGGATACAAATCCGCATCTGAAGTCTTGTCATAGGAGAAATACATCACTTCCTTGAGTATGTCTGTCTTGCGCAGATAAGCCTGCCCGTCCTGAAACTCGAGAGCTTCGTTCACTTTGGGAATGCGGGAATGGGCATCCAGATAGTTCTGCACCTCATAGTTGAGACAGCACTTGAGCTTGCCGCACTGACCGGCGAGCTTGAGAGGATTAAGAGAGAGGTCCTGACATCTGGCCGCCGATGTAGATATGCTCTGAAAGGAAGAAATGTAATTGGCACAGCACAGTTCCCTGCCACAGACACCTAGTCCTCCTATGAGTCCGGCTTCCTGACGGGCACCTATCTGTTTCATTTCTATCTTGATACGGAACTCTTCGGCAAAGACCTTGATGAGCTGGCGGAAATCTACGCGACCATCGGCGATATAATAGAATATGGCCTTGGTGCCGTCGCCCTGAAATTCCACGTCGCCTATCTTCATATCCAATCCCATTTCGGCGGCTATGCGTCTGGCCTTTATCATAGTCTCCTGCTCGCGGGCAATGGCCTGGCGCCATTTTTCGATGTCAGACTGACGGGCCTTGCGGTAAATTTTCTTGAATTCGAATGAATCCGGATCAATGCCCTTGGCCTTTATCTGACGCCCTACAATCGGCCCCTCGAGTGTGACCGTACCCAAATCCTGCCCGGTGGCGGATTCCACCATCACCATATCACCTACGTGTATGCTCTGGGGGCTGTCATTACGATAAAATCCCTTGCGGGTATTCTTGAAGCGTACCTCGAAGAGATCTGAATAGGTTCCGTCATCGGCGTGCTTGAGCCAGTTGTAGGTTTCGAGTTTACAGCAGCCCCGGCGATAGTTGCACACCGTATCTCCGCTCTGCTCATCGTGAGTCACCACGCAACCGCGGAAACAGTCGTATTGTATAGATTCGTTATCCATGAAATTGTCGGATGCCGATAATATGGCATAATCGTGCAAATATAATGATTTCTTCCGACTTCCACCCGAGCCGCAAATCAGAAAGCCGTGAACAGACGGTCGGCCAGATCAGTAAAAACAATTTTGGAGTTGACATTGCGGTCAATCAAGCCCGAAGCCCTGCTGAACGCCTCCATCGCAAGCCTGGGGAAAGATTTGCGACAGCAGGAAGCCCACTGCATTTCCTTGACGCAGGCACCGGCCAGAGATTGCATTTCCTGCTGCAACAGGAAAACAAGACGCAGACGGCTGAGCGCATAACGGCAGAATGCTTTCATATTCTCTCTGGAAGGGAGGTCTGCCACAGATTCGCAGGCCTCAATGGAAGAGAATAGGTCACGTGAGGCCAGAGCCGACATTATCCCATCCAGAACTTGGTCAAAGGTGGAATTGTCTGTGTTACAAATTGACATACTCCCTGCGACCGGAGGCACTATTCTCATCCGCTGGCAGCGTGAGGAAATGGTCTGAAGAACCTTCTCCGGTGCGTGAGTGATGAAGAGGAACTGAGTGTTCTGCGGAGGTTCCTCCACAATTTTCAGAAGCCTGTTCGACGCTTCCTGATTCATCTTTTCAGGAAGATATATCACAACGGACCGCAAACCTCCTTCCATAGCACTCAATGAAAGAACTTCCAAAAGGTGTTTCGCCTCAGTGACCGCAATCAGAGAATTCTTGCCCTCCAACCCCAAGGCCTCGTTCAGATTGCCCTCGGTGAATGAGGGATTCTGCAGAGCGAGGGAACGGAATTTGTTCATATACTGCTGCGAAATGGTCGAAGCGGCAGCCGGAAAGATGAAATGAATGTCGGGATGTATCAGCTTTGACACTCTTGGATTGCCGGAATAGAGAAGATCCAGAAAAGCCAGTACAATAGGGAACGCCCCGCCACCGTCATCTTCGTGAAACAGGATGGAATGAGGCACCCGCCCCGACTCCACCATTCCCAGAAGAGCTTTCTTGACTTCATCATTACCTCTGATATCGGAAAAAATCATAGTTTCCTGCAGATATTATAGCTGGCTATGGACTCCAGAGCATCACGGTAGGGAGAACACGGGAAATGGTCCAGCACTTTCACTGCCTCACCTACATACTGTTCCAGCACCGTCTGGGAATATTCCACGCCTCCGTTTTCCATAACAAACGAATGAATCAGGTCGAAATTGGACGGTTGTGAATCAATATTCTTCACGAGAGCACGCATAGCGGCCTCATCGTTTCTTCTGTTTCTGATGGCCCCGAGCAGGGGAAGCGTGATTTTTTTCTCCCTGATATCGACTCCGTCAGGCTTGCCCATTTCCGGAGTACTCGCATAGTCAAGAATGTCGTCCTTAATCTGGAAAGCCATTCCGAACAGCCGGCCGAACTCCGCAGCCTTGGATATCAGCTCCTGTGATGCACCTACTGCAACGGCTGCTATGGAACAGGCACAACGGAACAATGAACCGGTCTTGCAATAGATGATGCGGAAATAATCATCCTCATCGGTATCGACCATCATTGACTTGCCGAGTTGGAGCATCTCCCCCTCTGCAAGATCCGTGAGAGTACCGGACAATGACTTGAAAACAGACTGGCCGCATACAGTATCCTGTGCCAGTTCAACGGAACGAGCAAGCCAGAAGTCTCCTACGAGAACGGCCGAAGAAGGCCCGACCATAGAATTGATTGTTGGCATTCCCCTTCTCTGAAGACTGTTGTCGGCCACATCGTCGTGTATCAGTGTGGCATTGTGGAGGATTTCGACAGCCGCGGCAAGCTTGATGGAATCATTGGCGATTTTTCCCAGAGCACCGGCCGTCAGAAGAGACAGCATAGGGCGGAGCATCTTGCCGGAATGACTTGTAATGGTTTCATTCACTTCTGAAAGGAGCGGCACATCCGAAACCAAAGAACGGACGATGATTCGCTTCACTTCCGAAAGATAACCGCCGATAAGTTCAAGAACCTGCTCCCTGGTCATAAACATCGCTCCACCTCTTCGAGCGTAGAAGGGAATGATATCAGGTCTCTGTCTCTCTGATACAGCATATTGGTCTTCACCAGGTAATCAAGGAAATCCTTCAACGGGCCGAAAAAACCCTCAACATCATATGCCAGAATGCGACCTCCATACAGACCAAGTTTCGCAAGAGTCAGAGTCTCCATCAGTTCATCCATAGTGCCAATGCCGCCTGGAAGAGCAATCGCCAGACTGGTCCCCTCTCTCATCTTCTCCTTGCGCTCTGACATTGTGTCCGTAAATACAGTCTCTGTGAGATTGGGATATACAAGAGACTGCATAAAACGTGGAATGACTCCGCGATGACACCCTCCACACGATACCACCGTATCAGAGACAACGCCCATAGTCCCTTTCACCGTTCCACCGGAGACCACAGAATAGCCACGTGCACACAGGGTGCGGACAAGGTCACGTGCAGCCTGATTGTATTTTTCGTCAATGTCGTAATTGGCGGAGCAGAAAATCAGAGCCCTTTTCTCAACCATACTACAAAAGAATGGCCAAAGAGACGTTGATGCCGCTGCAAGTACTCTTCGGTGCGTTGATCATACCCTCCCAGCTGAAATCGTATAGACTGCCGAGATTCCAAGAATAACGGGCAGACAACTGGAAGTGCTTGAACAGTTCGAGGCCGGCCCCAAGACCGACTCCATACTCGAATCTGCTGGTAAGGTTGTCCCACGTTTTTTCTTTCTGTCCTGACACGTTGACCGAGTTGGAAACAGCGTAGCCGATGAAAGGCTCGGCGATTCCGTACAATCTGAAAATTTTACCGATACCGAATCCGAGTTGCAACTGTACAGGAAGTTCTATGAATCCTGTCTTGAAATCCAATTGGGTCTTGGTTTTTGTACCATCAGCATAGGCTCCCTTGATATTGTAGATGAGCGAAGGCTGCAGGGCAATGATATTGCTCTTGCCAATCTTGTAGGTAATTCCTAGATGGTACTGATTGATTGCCTTGTTCTTCACATCATTGACCACACCATTGAAATTTGTGGAAGTGGAAGACAGTCCGCCTGTGATACCGAACTGAGCGCTGGCTGTGACAGCGATGCAAAGGCATAGAATTGCCGAAAACAGTTTTTTCATTTGGTTGCTGCGAGTTTGTCAAGTCTGTTGATTATCTCCTGCTTCGATACTACTCCCACAGCGCGGTCAGCAAGTTCACCGTTCTTGAAGAAGAGCAACGTCGGAATATTTCTGATTCCGTATTTTAATGCAATATCTTCACAATCGTCAACATTGCACTTAGCCACAAGCGCCTTGCCCTCCAGCTCGGAAGCGACATCGGACACGGTCGGGGAGAGCATACGGCAGGGACCGCACCATACGGCCCAAAAGTCGATGACCACGGGAAGCGGGGAAGCAAGAATCTCCGCTATATTGTTTTCTGTAACTACTTTTTCCATAACTCGGCTAAGTTAGTAAAACAATTCAATATTCCAAACAAAGGCACGCAATCCGAGTTCCGGCGATTCTTCGGACTTTTCCTTAAGTTCAGCCATCATCGCCGGTATTTTTTCGTCTTCCGTCACCGTGAGAATGGCGTGGTTCATTTCAGGCCATCCGTGACTTCCCATTCTGGGAATTCCAGTAGTGCTTCCCTTCCCCTGTATGTCCTCCCATCTTGAGAAGCCTCTTTGACCATTGGCGGCAAGAATGTCCACTATCTCTTCGTTATATGCCTGATTATATACTATGAACAATGCTTTCATTTATTCCCTGTTTTTTTGTTCTTCCTGTTTTCCTGTCTCGTTGCGAATGAGCAATATACTGTCGGAATGAGTACCAGGGTTATCACTGTTGACACCGTAAGTCCCCAGCAGACGACCATACCCAGAGACCGCCACATCTCCGAACCTTCTCCCGTCCCGACAGCCATAGGAAGCATACCTAGTACGGTAGTAAGAGTGGTCATAAGAATAGGACGGAGACGACTCTTGGCCGCTGTGACAGATGCGTCCACGATGTTCATTCCACGTTCACGGCACAGAATGGTGTAGTCTATGAGCACTATTCCGTTCTTGACCACGATACCCAGAAGGATTATCACTCCTATGAGTCCCATTACTCCGAGGGCTGTTCCCGTGGACCAGAGGCCGAGCAGCACGCCCACCGCGGCGAAAGGCACGGAGAACATTATTACGAAAGGACTTATAAATGACTCGAACTGAGATGCCATCACCATATACACAAGTATGATTATGAGTACAATGAGCACAAACATATCAGCGAACATATCCTGCTGGTCCTCATAGTCTCCTGTGATGAGAGTGGAGAGTTCAGACGGTATTTCTGTTTCATCAATGATTCTCTGAGTCACCTCGACGGCATCGCTGAGTGCGGCGTTGCGGGAAACGATTCCGTTGATGGTGATGAGACGCTCACGGTCCTTCCTTTCAATGGTGGGAGGCACCAGAGTCTCTACTATATTACCTAATTCCTTCATTCTCACTCCTTTACCAGAGGCATTGGCGACAATGATGTTCTCCATATCCTCCACGCTGGTACGGAATTCCGGAGCATATCTTACACGGATGTTGTACTCCTCTCCGTCCTCCCGGTAAAACGAGGCCACCGTTCCTCTCATTGCAGCACTGAAAGCGGCCCCGGCAGTAGTGGAATTGAGTCCGTTGATGGCAAGTTTGGTACGGTCGAAATCAAATTGATACTCGGGGCTGTACTCTTCGCGGCTCAGCAGCACCTGAGAATAACAGGACTCCTCGAGCATTTTTGACTGTATTTCTTTGGCAATGCGGTCAGTCTCCTCGAAACTGTAGCCATATACTTCAACCTTGACGACGGTTGCTCCTCCCATCATCATTCCTCCCTCTGTGACATTTGCCTTGCGTATCTCAGGATGGCGAGCGAGAATGTCACGAATCTGGTCAGCTATCTCCGCCGTGCTGCGTGTACGGGTGCTGATACTGCCCAGGTTGATGTTCATCGAGAGAATATGCGTACCATTTGACTGCATATTGGCGAAGGTGTTGTCCGAATCGGCCTGTCCGAAGGAATAATTGAAGACTTGTATTTCCGGCACTTCGGCATCAATCTCCTGATACAGTTGGATTGCAACCTCTCTGGTTACGTCCTGTGCAGTTCCTATGGGCAGTTGGACAGTCACAGAAAGGCGGCCGTCGTCTCCTCGGGGGAAGAATTCGGTCTTAAGACCCGGTGCTATGAGGACAACAACGGCGACGAAAATCACTACTGCGCTGTAAATCACAGTTTTCCTGTGAGATACAGCCCAAGCGATAATCTTCGAATACCCATTGGATATGGATGTGAGGAATTTATCCACCGGGACGAATATCCTGTCGTGCAGCCTGCTGTATTTGGGCTTGGGCTTCAGGAAGAATGCGCAGAGCATAGGCACGAGTGTCAATGCCGCAGTCGTAGAGACAATCATAATGAGACTGACTATCCAGCCGAGCTGCTTGAACATAATCCCCGCCATACCGCTGACCATAGTCAGGGGAAGGAACACGCAAAGCATCGTGAGGGTGGAGGCAATGACGGAGATGCCGACTTCGGATGTGCCGTGAACGGCTGCCTCCTTGGGCTTCTCCCCTCTGGCAAGATGGGTGGAGACGTTCTCCAGCACGACTATCGCATCGTCAACAACCATTCCTATTGCTATCGTGAGAGCAGACATCGAAATGATGTTCAGCGTATTGCCTGTCGCGTACAGATATGTCAGAGATGCCAACAGCGCGATAGGGATGGAAAGAATGATGATGACTGTGGATGTCAGGTTGCCGAGGAACAGGAACACCACCAGCATAACCACGAGGAATGTGATGGCAATGGTCTCCTTGAGCGTGTTGATTGTATTTATGATGTTCGTGGAGGAATCCACGATGGTGGTTATCTTGATATCGGAAGGGAGAGTCTTCTGAATCTCATTCAGAGCCTTCTTGACATTCTTGATTACGTTTACTGTATTGGCACCTGTCTGTTTCTGGATTGTGATTCGGGCGGAACGGACGCCGTCAGTGTAAGATTCCTGCTCGCGTTCTTCACTGCCGTCACGCAGAGTTGCTACATCCCTTAGATAAACGGCCCGTCCTTCAACTGATCCAACGACCACGTCCAGCAGTTGGGAAGGATCTGTGAACTCTTTCTGCACACGGAGCGTATAGGTGTCGGTGCCTATATCTATGTTGCCGGAAGGAAGATTCTTGTTTTCGGAAGAAATCACAGCCGCTATAGAGGATACGCTCAGACCGTAGGCCTGAAGTCTGGAAGGGTCACAATAAATCTGTATCTCTCTGGTAGGAGCTCCGATGACATTGACCGTACCCACTCCGGAAACTCTTGCGAGAGGGGTGGTCACCTTGTCATCCAGAATCTTGTCAAGACCCTGAATGCTCTCGTCGGCCGTGGCGGAGAGAAGCATAATGGGCATATCGTCCGCACTGAACTTGAAGATGACCGGAACTGTGGCACCGTCGGGAAGGTTGGAGTTCACCATATCCAGCTTGTCCCTAACATTGTTTGTGGCCTCGTCTATATCCGTTCCATACTCGAATTCAAGAGTCAGCAGGCACACGTTCTCCTTGGACGTGGATGTGAGTTCCTTGAGGTTCTCCACACCGTTCAGGGAATTTTCAAGAACTTTGGTGAGATTGGTCTCTATGTCCGCAGCATTCACGCCCGAATATGAAGACATCACCATAATGACATTGGCGTCGAAGTCGGGATACTGAGCTATGCTTGTCCTACTCAGCGAGAAGATGCCGAAGATGGCGAATGCGATGAAAACCAGTGCCGTAGTGACCGGATGGTTGACCGCTGTCCTGTATATGCTCATTCTACTTCACCTCCACTTTGATTCCGGACCTGAGGGCAGCCTGCCCTGTCATCACGATACTTTCTCCCTCTCCCACTCCGTCGAGGATTTCATAACTGGTGCCTGTATGGCGTCCGAGAGTCACGTTCCTGGTTTGAACGACATCGCCGTCCAGCACATAAACGAAACGCTGGCCTGATCCCTGCTGCTTCACGATGCATTCGTCAGGCAGGATTACGCTGTTGCGCTCGCTGAAAGTGACTGTCACTCTTGCATACATACCGGGTCTGAGCTCGCGGCCCGTGTTGGGTACACGCACCTCTACATTGAAAGTATGGGTGGCTGCATCCATTATCGGATACAGACGGGCGATGGTGCCGGAGAATTCTTTGCCGGGAAATGCATCCACAGTCACGACCACCTTGTCGCCCTTGGCCACCTTGGTGTAGTCTGACTCAGAAACACCGACCAGAAGCTTCACCGGAGTAATCTGCTGTACGGTGAAAATAGGCTGTCCCATAGAGAACAGGTCTCCCCTGTCATAGTTGCGGGCAGTAATGACACCATCCACAGGCGAGCGCAATATCGTGTTCTCGACTATGTTGTCGTAACTGTTCTTATTAACGTTGTATGTGAGTTCAAGCGCATCGTAGTCGGACTGGGATATTCCTCCTTCGGAGAGCAGCTGCTTCAGACGGCCGAGTTCCAGTTCACTGTTCCGCAACTGGAGTCCCGACTGTTCCATCTGGACCTTGTCCATCTCGGCGAGAACCTGTCCGGCAGATACGAAATCACCGACTTCAACATTTATTTTCTGAATGCGGGACGAAGTCTGAGGAGCGATATTGTTCACTATATTTGCCTGCACGGTAGCGGAATACACTGCATTCTGAGGGACAAACGAACGTTCGGCCAGAGTGACGGTAACGACAGGAGTGACCTCATTCACTATTTTTTCTTCAACCTTGTTGCGGCCGCATCCGGTCAGAATGACCAGTACGCCGAATATTAATGTCAAACTGTTTTTCATTGCAGTATCATTATCTGTATTGAACATCATTCTATTCTCTATCTATTCTCTATTCTATTCTCTATTCTATGCCAGACTATGTTGTGCTGTTCTATGCTTATTATTGTTTGCTGAAATCCACTCCCAGGATTCCCTCCAGATCGGCCTTGGCCGTGATGAAAGCGTAAATGGCCGTAGAGAGGGTGAGTTGAGCCTGCGTGAGAGCGTATTGTGCATCATTGAGGTCTGTAAGTGTGCTGCGGCCGACATCGTATGAACGTGCTGCGATATCGTAAGCCTTCTGTGCCGACTCCACAGCACTGCAGGCGGTGCTGTAACTTTTCATAGCAGTCTCCATCGAATTGAGGTACTGCCTGATACTTATCTTGAGCTGACGCTCGGTATTTGCCTTCTGGATTTCCAGTTCGCCGGCCTGTATCCTTGCCTGTTTGATTGCGGAAGATCTCTTTCCTCCGGCAAAGATGGGGATGGAAAGGCTCAATCCGGCGTATGAGTAAGGTGTCCAGCTGTATGAAGAGAAGTCGAACCCGTTGTCCATCGCATTGACGGAGAAAGAAAAAGCAAGAGAGAGAGTAGGCAGGGTTGCAGCTTGCTGGAGTTTTATGGCATTGGCGAGCTGCTCAGCCTGTATTGCCAGCTGCTTCATATTCGAGTTGGCGGAGAGGTCCATCATCTCCCCTTCCGCCAATGTACGGAGCATATCGGAGGAATAGTCGGAAAGGTCTCCGGCCACGTCTATCTCAGCGTCAAGATTCACGCCCATCACAGCCTTGAGCTGCCAGAGAGTAAGCACGGCAGCACTCTGCGCATCATACACGTTCGGGACAGTGTTGGCAAGCGTAGTCCTGGCACGGGCGAGATCCAGTTCGGAAGCCTTCTGTACATTATACTTCCGCTCTATCTGTTCGAGGTTGGCGAGAGCGTTTTCGTATGCGCTCTTGTAAACCCTGTATGTATCCTTGGCCAACAGACAGGAGAAGAAAGCAAGCTTGGTCTGGTTTACGGTTTCCAGCCTGCTGGATCTGGCCTTCTCCACGGCCAGTTCAACGTCCTGCCCCGAAATCTGGATACTCTTCCACAACTGGACATTGACAAGGGGCATCGCTGCTGTTAATCCGACGGACCAGTTGTTGAGACGTCCGAATTCAACACCCTTGCTGGTCCCGGTTCCGGTCCCGGTTCCAGTTCCAGTCCCAGTTCCAGTTCCAGTCCCGGTCCCAGTTCCAGTCCCGGTCCCGGTCCCGGTCCCAGTTCCGGTTCCGGTTCCGGTGTTTGTGCCGGTGCCGGTACCTGAATCTGAACCTGAACCTAAACCGCCCAAAAGGGAC
>DCIN01000062.1 GCA_002315815.1 Bacteroidales bacterium UBA1725
TTAACTACTGATTCGAATTAATAATTCAGTGATATTGGTGAATCTCAAGAAATAACTATTTGGTGAATCTCAAGAAATAACTATGTGGACATTTTTTACAGACACTGACACGGATATGACTCCGGAAGTCGCCGCAGAATACGGGTACAAGCTTATCAGTATGCCATACAGCGTGGATGCCGGGACCGTATATCCTTACATCGATTTCAAGACATTCGATTCTTCTGCCTTCTATGATTCCCTGCGGGATGGTGTCATTCCCACTACAAGTGCAATAAGCACAGAAAGGTATATTGAATACTTCGAACCGGAGTTTGCCGCCGGGAATGACATTTTCTATATCCATTTCTCGGCTGCGATGACCATCACCTTCGACAATATGCATCAGGCCCTTGCCCTGCTTGAGAAAAAGTATCCGGAGCGCCGCTTTCTTGAACTCGACACCAAAGGCATAACAATAATCAGTTATCTGATAGCCCGTGAGGCCGGGGATTTGCTTAAAGCCGGCAAAACTCCCGACGAGGTCGTGGAGTGGGGCAGGACAGAGGTGCAACATTATTGTCAATACTTCTTCGCCGATGACCTCAAATTTTTCCGTCGCAGCGGGCGCGTGGGAGGTCTTGCCGCCACTATGGGAGGTCTTATTGGAATACGTCCCATCATCCATATGAGTGCCGAGGGCAAGATGGAGAGCATCGGTAAGGAAAAGGGAAGGGCAAATGCGATGGACAGGCTTGTCGCATTCGTGGAGGAGATGGGCGAAGATGTCTGCTCCCATCGCTTCATCATCGGACATACCGACGCCCCCGAGCTTGCAGCCGGTCTCGGAGCACAGCTCAAGGAAAAATACGGCGATGCCCTAAAGATAGAGTATGTGGTGACAAATCCCACTGCCGGCAGTCATTGCGGTCCCAACGGTGTGGGACTGGCATTTCACTCAAAAGGAAGGTAGAAAATGATTGAAGTCAAGGAAGTTATCAAACGCTCACAGCAAAAGGAGTTTCTCGAATTCCCCAACAAGCTCTACAAGGGTTGTCCATATTATGTTCCGCCCCTTTATCTGGACGAAGCCAAGATATTCCGTAAGGATTATGTCTATTATGACACCTGTGAGGCGGTGTATTTCAACGCATACAGGGACGGAAAGATGGCAGGCCGCATAAGCGGCATCATCCAGAGGGCGGCGAACGAGAAATGGGGCAGCAAACGGGTGCGCTTCACGCGCTTTGATGTTGTCGAAGACTTTGAGGTCGCCCGTGCACTTTTCGACGCTGTCGAAGCTTGGGCAAAGGAACGTGGGATGGAGGAGGTCTGCGGCCCTCTCGGTTTTTCGGATTTCGAGCGCGAAGGTATGCTTACCTATGGCTTTGATCAGATGTCCACATTCGAGGAAGCCTACAATTATCCCTATTATCCCGAATTCATAGAAAGACTGGGCTTTGTGAAGGAGATGGGATGGACCGAGTGTCAGGTCCGTGCCCCGAAGAATCCCGAGGATCTTGAAGAGATGCAGAAGATGTCCGATTTCGTCCTCCGACGTTATCGTCTCCGCATCGGAGAAGCTACAAGCGGAAAGGATTTTCTGCGCCGCTATGCTGACGGTTTCTTTGAGATTGTGGACAAGGCCTACGAAAAACTCTATGGCACGGTGCCTTTTACGGAAAGGATGAAGAAAATGGCTATGGACAATTTCGCCCTCATCATAGACAACCGTTTCGCCATAGTAATTCTGGATGAGAATGACAAGGTTGTGGCTATGGGTATCTGCTTCCCCTGCATAGCGGCTCCGATGCAGATAGCCGGAGGACATCTGACACCCAAGGCGCTGTTGCGTACCATTCGTGCCATAAAGCATCCCGATGTGATTGACCTTGGTCTGATAGGGGTGGAGCCGGAATATCTCAACAGGGGAGTTTCGGTGGTAATAGCCAATCAACTGGCTCGTATGCTTCAGGATTCCTCTATCAGATATGCTGACACCAATCTGAATCTGGAGGACAATGCGGCTATATCCAATCTCTGGAAACGCTTCGACAGTACGCTCAACAAGCGCCGCAGTTCCTATGTAAAGAAACTCGTATGACATTGGACCCCTATGATTAAAATTGCAGTTGACTGCTTCGGAGGAGACCACAGTCCCGAAGCCAATATTGACGGAGCGCTTGCTTCTCTGGAGGTTTTCCCCGATTTGAAAATCATACTCTCCGGAGACGCTCCGGTTCTGGAGAAGTCACTTTCGGCCCGTGCCTGTCCGCGCGAGAGGATAGAGATTCTTCACGCCCCCGAGGTGATAGGCTGTGATGAGAAGCCTACCGATGTCATCCGCCTCAAGAAAGAGAGCTCGATGATTAAGGCTATCAGACTGCTTCGTGACGATGATACTGTGTCAGCTATGGTCAGCACTGGATCCACGGGAGCTCTGGTTGCCGGAGTGCTTACAAGACTCGGGGTTCTGGAGGGAGTCATCAGGCCTGCTTTCTGTCCTCTTCTACCCACAATGAAAGGGGGAATCGTAGGAATATGCGACAGCGGGGCCAATGTTGAGGTCACTCCTGCTCATCTGAAACAGTTCGCGATTATGGCCTCCCTATATCTGGAGAATGTCTATGGCGTTCAGAAGCCCCGAACAGCCCTTCTGAATGTAGGAAAGGAGGCTGAGAAAGGAGACAGCATACGTCGGGACGCATACGCGATTCTCTCGAATCTTCCCTGCATCAATTTTGTCGGGAATATGGAGAGCCGCGACCTTCTGTCCGGTGCCTACGATGTGGTGGTATGTGACGGCTTCTCCGGCAATGTCCTTGTCAAGACCACGGAAGGAACCGCCCTGGAACTGCTTATGAAGGTGAAGGAGAGCATCTTATCCCGAAATATCTACAAGATTGGGGCTCTGTTCCAGAAAAGGATGTTCCGGGACTTGAAGGAGATGATGAATTATCAGAACTATGGCGGAAGCGTACTTTTGGGCTGTTCCAAGACTGTTGTCAAAGGGCACGGGAGCAGCAAGGCGGTGGCCGTGCAGAAATGTATTGAGCAAGCGTACAGGATGGAGGCCGGAGGTCTCAATTCCAAAATCATTTCTGCTCTCGACAAGTATGATCATTATCAATAGATGGACTTTGACATCAATAGATAACCTTTGAAAAATGCAAGAATATGTTTGATGAAGTACAGAAAATCCTGGCAAGGCAGTTGCGCATAGATCCATCGGTGATACATCCCGAGTCCCGTATCAAAGAAGATCTCGGAGCTGATTCTCTCAATATCCTCCAGCTCCTGATGAAGATGGAGGACGACTACGGCATTATGATTCCGGACGAGAAACTTGCCGGATTCAATACCGTCGCCGATGTTGTCAGCTATCTCGATTCGCAGAAAGAGAACCAGTAGGCTTTCCTATTGACAAATTGTCACTGGAACAGCTTTTGCTCCGCATCGTTTCCGGGTTTCCCGCCGGAGACGGTGCGTTGAATATTTGACAACAATAATATAAATATGGAAAAGAACACACTCAAGGGCAGAATCGGCGTTACGACCGAGAATATCTTCCCTGTCATCAAGCAATTCCTTTACAGTGATCACGAAATCTTCCTCCGCGAGCTTGTCGCCAATGCGGTGGATGCCACACAGAAGCTCAAGACTCTGGCTTCCAACGGTGAGTTCAAGGGTGAACTCGGCGACCTCAAGGTCAGCGTCGAACTGGACGAGACTGCAAAGACTCTCAAGATTATTGACCGCGGCATTGGTATGACCTCCGACGAACTTGACCGTTACATCAATCAGATTGCCTTCTCCAGTGCCGGTGAATTTCTTGAGAAATACAAGGATCAGAACATCATCGGTCATTTCGGACTGGGATTCTATTCGGCATTTATGGTCGCCTCCAATGTGACTATAGAGACATTGAGTTGGCAGGAAGGAGCGAAAGGAGTCAGGTGGAGCTGTGACGGCAGTCCCGAATACTCTATGGAGGAATGTGACAGACAGGACAGAGGTACTGTCATAACTCTCCAGCTCGATGACGATTCGGCTGAGTTCGCACAAAAGTCCAGAATATCCCAGATGCTTGGCAAATACTGCAAGTTTATGCCCGTACCGGTTGTCTTCGGCAAAAAGACCGAATGGAAGGACGGCAAATCTGTGGATACAGACCAGGACAATGTCATCAACGGCATCGAACCGATCTGGACCAAGTCTCCTTCGGAGCTCAAGGACGAGGATTACAAGAATTTCTACAAGGCCCTCTATCCCTTCGAAGAGGAACCGATGTTCTGGATACACCTCAATGTGGACTATCCCTTCAACCTTACGGGAGTCCTGTACTTCCCCAAGATCAAGGAGCGGATGGCCATCGACAAGAACAAGATACAGCTCTACTGCAACCAGATGTTCGTGACGGACCACGTTGATAACATCGTCCCCGAGTTCCTCACTCTCCTGCACGGAGTGATAGATTCTCCCGATATTCCGCTGAATGTGAGCCGCAGCTACCTTCAGAGCGATTCCAACGTCAAGAAAATCAGTACTTACATAACCAAAAAGGTGGCGGATCGTCTGGAGGAGATATTTGCTGAGCAGCGTTCCGACTTCGAATCCAAGTGGGACAACATCAAGCTCTTCATAGAGTATGGGATGCTGAGTGACGAGAAATTCTGCGAGCGGGCTATGAAATTCGCCCTTCTTAAGAACACGGACGGTCATTTCTTCAGTATCGACGATTATCGCAAGGCTGTTGAGGGTGAGCAGACGGACAAGGACAATAATCTGGTTTGCCTCTATGCTACAGATGTGCAGGCGCAGTACGGATGGATAGAAACTGCAAAGAACAAGGGCTATGATGTTCTTCTGATGGACTGCGAACTTGATTCCCATTTCGTCAATCTTCTCGAGAGCAAGATGGATCACACCCGCTTCGCACGTGTGGACAGCGACTGCATTGATTCTCTCATACTCAAGGAAGAGAAAATCAAGCCCGAGATGAGTGACGATGACAAAAAGGTCCTCGAGGAACTATTCAAGACTGTCCTGCCCGAAGGCAACGACTATCAGGTGGAAGCAGAGAATTTGGGCGAGACCTCAGATCCCGTTCTGATAACCCGCAACGAGTTTATGCGCCGCTATCGCGAAATGAGTGCTTTAGGCGGAGGAATGAATTTTTACGGCACTATGCCCGAATCCTATTGCATCAAGGTGAATATGGAGAACCCTCTGATAGCCAGAATCTGGGCGGATCGTGAGAATACCTCAGAGCTTCTGCATCAGGTTGTGGACCTTGCGCTTCTGAGCAATGGAATGCTCAAGGGAAAAGCTCTTTCCGACTTTATTTCACGCAGTCGTGAACTCTTGAAATAGAGGTCCTTGAAATAGAGGTCCTTGAAATAGAAGCCCTTGTAACAGGAGCCCTGTTACAAGGGCCCTGTTACAAGGGTACCCTTGAAACACAAAGAAGGCGGCTGAAAAGTCAAAAGACTTGCAGTCGCCTTCTTTGTGGTGCTGACGGGAGTTGAACCAGTGACACATGGATTTTCAGTCCATTGCTCTACCAGCTGAGCTACAGCACCGTTTGGGACTGCAAAGATATACATAATTCGCGAATCCGCAAATTTTTCTCTTGCAGTCCCACTGTTTTTCTACATTTTATTTTTTAAGAGGTTCACTTACAGCAGATGCTTTGCGGTCAGGAATTCCCAAATTCTGTCCAGATATGTGTAGCTTCCGGTTCCGGGTGATGCGCTGCGCTGAAAACAATGGCCTCTGAGAGCAAGAGTGTGGAGTTCGCTCTGAATTCCCATACTTCTCATTTTTTCCCAGACCTTTACGGAGTTCATAGAGGCATATACGTCAGCGTCTCCGTGTACGAAAAGCATAGGCGCCGTGGCCAGGTCAAAGTTGAATTCCGGGGCTGTAACCGCACTGTCGTCATTTCCTCCTGTGGAATTGTGCCCGTCCAGACCGTCTGTCAGTGCATAGGCCGGATAGATACCGATTCCCCACTGCACGCTGCAGGATGTTCTGTCGAGGAAATCCACTCCGAGATAAGCCTGCTGTTTGGATGAAGTCACTCCCATCAGCGTGAGATGTCCTCCGGCCGAACTACCCATAATACCGATCTTGTCGGGGTCAAGTCCGTGGCTTGCCGCTTCGCTTCGCACAAGCTTTATGGCTCTCTGGAGATCTTCCCACGCACAGCTGTGTTTCGCAAGTCCGCTTGCCGCAGACGGTCTTGGAGAACGGTATTTCAGAGTGACCACAGTCATTCCCTTTTCGTTGAGGTAACGACGTGCCGGTGCCACCTCGAATTCATTGGGATCGTTTCCTGAATAAGCACCGCCCGAATAGATTATCTGAATGGATTTTGTCTTCAAATCCTTGGGTATATGCCATTCTATGTAAGGTTTGCACATCGCGTTCTCCATATCCGGAATCCTTCCTTCCGGCCAAATATCCTCCACAATGTGAATGCCTCTGGCCTCATCGGAAGGGTAGCGGTCCTTGAGGGCCACTTCCGCGCCGGGTTTTCCGAGCCATCCCATCTGTCTCATAAATTCTATGCCTCTTTCGAGTCCGAACGCTCCGTGTCCCTTGTCCGGGTAGAGATGAAGTTCCGCCGGAATGTGCATCTGACGCAATTTCCTGTAAACGAGAGTGGAGCCGTTGGGGGAGTAGGGGTCATTGCCTCCGTGATGCAGGCTCATAGGGCAGGTTTTCCCGTCGAACTTGAAGACTTCACTCAATTTCACATCAGGGCCGTAGCCCAGGCGTCTTGCAGGACTCCCGTCTTCTCCGTCCGTGGTCACGTATGCAGGCGCGTTCACAATGGCCCAGTTGATGTGGCAGGGTATGTCATCCAGAGCATCCACTTTCGAGTATGCCGGAGTCTGTGAACTTGTGGCCATCAGGAGCGCGAGGTGTGATCCGGCCGACATCGATATCACCCCTATTTTTTCCGGGTCGAAGCCCCTTTTGGCAGCCTCACTGCGTACTGTTCTCACTGCTCTCTGGGCATCTTCCCAAGCTGTGAGGTAAATTGGCAGACCGACGGGCCGAGGTGTTCGGTAAACGAAGTTGACGCATTGTATTCCTATGGCGGTCAGCTCTTTGTGCCATTTGTCTATAAGCCCCACATCACAACAGTTCTGATAACTTCCTCCAGAAATCAAAATCATACAGGCTCCGTTTCTCACATCCTCGGGCGGTGTTTCGAACCATTCGAGATATGCACAGCGGTGAGTGTCGGGATTGAAATCCTTTGCCGCAGTTTCGTTGGTCATTGCGGCAATCTGTCCATTCTGCGCATCAGGCATTTTGCCTGCCGGCCAGATTGTTTCCCTCTCCAGAGCAGGACATTGAAGGGAGAGGGCGGCAAGTGCCAGGATTATTGTCAGTCGTTTCATCATAATATTATCGTTCCTTGGTGAGTTTCAGTCATTTCGCTTCGTTATGAAATACCGTAGTGTTTTCTTGGATATTGAGTATGTCTTCCTTTGCGTTCGGGGCCCAGGCTCCATCCTTTGCTGTGAAGGTGATGGCAAGGTCGAAGGCTTCCACCGTATGCCAGGTTCCCTTGGTCACGTTGATTCCGTAAACACCATACTTTCCTCCCATATGATAACGTTCTGCCTCGGTGCCGTCGTCGTTGTAGAGGACTACATCCATTTCTCCTTTCAGAATGATAATGGTCTCGTTGGAGTTGCGGTGGCGGTGTATCACGAGTTTGGAGTCCGGCAGCCATACGTTCAACATTCGCTGAGAATCGTCTTCCGTGCTGTTTCTGAGGTCGTAGTTCATCCTGAGCCTGGGTGAGTCGTGCGCTTCGGCTTCGAGTTTCCTGAACAGTGCCTCGTCTATCACCACCTGCCTGCTCAGAAATGAACTGTCGATTCCGTTGAACAGGTCGAATACCTTCTCCCTCACGTCTTCGATGCCCAGGCCGTCACCCGGCACTTCGAAGTATTTACCGTCGGCCTTGTAGTATTCCTTGAGTGGCTCGGTCTTCCTATGGTATGTCGAAATCCGGTTGCTGATGGTCTCTTCGGAAGCGTCATCGGCACGTCCCTCGACTTCTGCCCTGTGTTTCAGGCGCTCTCTGATGGTGTCATCGGAAATCATCAGGGAAATGACTGCGTTCACTTTCTCGTTTCTGGACGAAAGAATTTTGTCCAGGTCCTCTGCCTGCCGTATCGTACGCGGGAAACCGTCCAGAAGGAAGCCGGCAACTCCGCTCGTGGTATGGAAAAGATGCTCAATCATTCCCTCCACTACATAGTCGGGAACCAGACTGCCGCTTTCGATGAGGCTTTTGGCCATTGTTCCGAGTTCTGTCCCCTGCGCTATTTCGTTTCTCAGAAGTTCCCCCGTGCTTACGTGCTTGAGGTTGTACTTGCAGGCTATGGCTCCGGCCTGCGTTCCTTTTCCGGCCCCCGGAGGGCCGAACAGAATGTAGTATTTCATTTCTTTTCGAGTTGTTGCAGAACGAAGTCCGCCTTGATTCTATCAATAATCGCTGTGACAACCTTGTACATTCGGCTGTCAAGACTGTAGTCAGCAGGTGTGATGAACTTCACTCTGCCCTGATGCTTGAGTTTGGAGGCCAGAGCGGCCTTCTTTTCATTATCGGGGTTATATACTGCTATTGGATTGCCGCCGAACATCCCCACAATCTTCATACAGGGAACGTCCGTCTCACCGTCACCGAAATATATCATATGCGGGAAAGGGATGCGTTTCTTGTCTTCGGCTATGCTTGAATTCACCTGCTTGTTGTCCCTCATCGAGAATATCCCCTTTGAAATCTTGAACAGGAACTGGGTTTTAGCCGTATAGTCCACAGCAATGCCGGGCCATTCCGCCTCGCCGTTCTCGTCGTACAGGAATGACCCCGCGAATATATGCTTGAACTCCGAAGCAATCGGGCTGCCTTCTATTATCTCCGTGAGTCCGCTCGAGTTGATGTAATGCTCGATTCTGACTCCGTTCCTGCGGCCGTACTCGTTGATAATGGAAAACCATTCCCTCACTCCCTTGAACAGCTCTATGTGCGCACCGAAGCGTCTGAAGTCCTCACGCCTGAGCTTGATGCCGTTACGATGCGCCTCATCAAACATCAGCTTCATATAAGCCAGAACATTGGATGCATCCTGCCCTATTGCGATATTGTCCGAAAGACGCCAGAATTCCTCCGGTGTCTTGCCTACGGCCTGAATGAAACCGAACTCCTGCATATTCCCGGGAGAGAGTGTCCCGTCAAAATCATAGATGAGAGCAATTATGGGTTTTCGCATATTACACCACAAAAAATAGTATTTCACCCCAAATATGGTAAAAAAACGCCACATTTCAGCAAATTCTTATCGATGTGACCTTCTGCCCGGGTATTTTTGTAGTACTGTTAAATGAAAACAAAATGCATTACCTCTACAGACTTCAGGAGACCATTCGCAGCAACTGGGACAAACCGGCACTATGCAATTATGGCGGAGAAAGCTTCAGCTTCGGTGAACTTGCCGAAGACATAGAAAAATTCCATATACTGTTCGAATACGCCGGTCTGAAAAAGGGTGAGCATATCGCCCTCTGCGCCAGAAACAGCGCCCGTTGGGCAATCAGCTTCCTGGCTGTCAACACCTTCGGGGCTGTGGTGGTCCCAATATTGTCGGATTTCCATCCCGACAGTGTCAATTCTCTGGTTGACCATTCTGAAAGTACCGTCCTCTTTACTGATACAGACATCTGGTCCCGACTTGACATAAGAAAGATGCCCGCCGTGAGGCTCGTCATCGCGGTGAATACCTTTGAGATTCTCTACTGTGCCGATGCATCTCTGTCAGTGACATTCAAGCGTATCCCCGAAATCTTCCAGTCCAGATACCCTATGGGGTTCTCCGGCAATAATCTCAATTTCCCTGTCGAGGACAATGACACCGACGTGGCGGTCATCAACTACACTTCCGGGACCACCAGTTCTCCCAAGGGTGTGATGCTCCGCTACGAGTGCTTCAGTACGATGATAGATTTTTCCATTTCCCGCATCAAGGTGAGTTGTGCAGACAGTATCGTCTCTATGCTTCCTATGGGGCACATCTATGGACTTGTCTTCGAGTTCCTGTACCCTCTGTGCTTCGGATGCAGCGTTCATTATCTTGGCAGAACCCCTTCTCCAACATTTCTGCTCAAGGCAATGAGGGACATCCGTCCATTTATGGTCGTCTGTGTGCCTCTGGTGATGGAAAAGATTTACAAGAACAGCATCAAGCCAGTGATTGCCAAGTGGTATATGCAAATTGTCCTCCACATCCCCGGACTCTCTCGGGCGATATACAGGAAGTTTGGCCGGAAACTCCAGGAGGCCTTCGGCGGGAAGGTGCGCAACTTCATAATGGGAGGTGCGTCACTCAGTCCTGAGGTCGAGAAATGCTTCAGGCGTATCAGACTGCCCTACACTGTGGGATACGGTATGACCGAGGCGGCTCCTCTGCTCACATACGAGGACTGGTTCAATTTTGTGCCCGGATCCTGCGGCAAGGCGGTTCCGTGCTGCGACATCCGCATCGATTCCGATGATCCGCATCACATCGCCGGTGAAATACAGGCACGTGGTAAAAACATCTGCAGCGGCTATTTCAAGAATGACGAGGCTTCGGGCAGCGCATTCACCTCCGACGGATATCTCCGGACTGGAGATTTGGGAATAATGGGAAAGAACGGGGACATATTCATCAAGGGACGATCCAAGAATATGATACTCAGTGCCAACGGGCAGAATATCTATCCTGAGGAGTTGGAGGCTGTCATCAATGCCCAGCCTTATGTGGGCGAGTCTGTCGTAGTTGACCGCAACGGACGTCTTGTCGCCCTGGTCTTCCTTGACAGGGAGCTTATCTCCAAGGACAGGCTCGATGACGAGAGAGTGTCCGACATCCCTGAGAACGTGCGATCAGCTGCCAACAGGCTGCTGCCCGGCTACAGCCAGATAAACAAGGTGGAGATTGTTATGGCCCCTTTTGAGAAGACTCCGAAGCTCAGCATCAAGAGATTTCTGTATAAATAGTTTTTCATCGTTTTATTTTTCTTTTCGAATAAAATGTGTATATTTGCAGTCGGCTAGTCGTGAGCAGAGGCCCCGACAGGCCACATCTCAAAAACAGAGCGTTATTTTAGTGCGGTTGAACGGCGAAGCCGAAGCGAGTGATATGATATTAACGAAGAAATGTTTTTATATTACCCTGTTTGCATTTCTGCTACAGGCGTTTATTGCTACATTATCTCTGGAAGCGCAGGAAAAAGTCTCCGTCAACGCGCCTGCCACTCCTCTTTTTGCAGTCAAGACCAATCTTCTGTTCGATGCTTTGACTGTTGTCAATGCGGAAATTGAAGTCCCGATAGGAAGGCATTTCTCAATTGCCGGGGAATGGTTGTTCCCCAACTGGGTTGACCGCATCGACCACAGGTATTGTATGCAGGCCAGCGTTCTGTCCGCAGAGGGTCGTTTCTGGTTTGGGGACAGGATGAAGCACAGTTCCCTGACGGGCTTTTTCGCCGGAGTGTACGGTCAATGGGGAAATCTTGATTTCCAGCCATTCACCCAGTACGGATGGAGGGTGAACAACGGTTGGGCGGCCGGTATCAGTGCGGGATACGCCCATACCATCAACAGGTCCGGAAGTCTTCGTCTTGAATACAGTCTGGGTCTGGCCTATGCCAAGGCCGACTACCGCTACTACGAGAGGATTCTCCTGACTGATGGGACATACGAAATTGCCTCTAAGGATGAGTGGCACTACAACGGTTCGATTTTCCCCGTTCCGACCAAGGTCAAGGTATCGCTTGTCTGGTTGATATCCTTTAAAAACAGAAGAGGAACATCCAACTGATGAAAAGAGTCTTTTCATATATGCTGGCATCCGCCGCAGCATTTCTCTGCCTCATTTCGTGCCGATACAGGGATATTGACCTGTTGTACTACAGGACAGCCGATGTATATATAGAAGTTGACTGGAGCCTTTTTCCCGATAAGGACAATGTGACCGGTATGTCGGTTTACTGCTACCCGAGGGACAATGAGGGGCAGATGCCATATATATTCCGTTCCAACAATGTAACCGGTCTTATGGCTACTCTTCCGGTAGGTCACTATGACATACTGGTTATGAACCAGACTGTGGACGAGTTCGGCTCGATGTACTTCTACGGAATGGACAAATTCAGCACTGCGGCCGCCTGTCTGGAGGATTTGGACACCAAATGGTCAGTCAAGTCCGATGACCAGACAGTGTGCTATGAACCTGAATGGCTTGCCACCGACGTTTATCAGGATTTTGACGTTACTTCGGATATGGTCAAGTCCAGTGCTTATATACGGGAAATGCTCAAGCAGAAGACCAAGTCTGAGATGCTTGCTGTCAATCCTGTTACAAAAGCTTCCGGCAGTTTGCTTCTCGTCCCCGAGAGTCTTGTTTACACCGCTTCGGTCAAAGGCCGTGTTCACGGTTCCAACAATGCCAGCCAGATGCGTGGCAGTATGACAGGAATGGCTGAGGGATGTCTTCTTGCCAGCAGACAGAGGACCTGGAAGTCAGTCACGCACGTACTGGAGAACTGGAATCTTCTCAAGGATGCCGACAACGACACCACAGCGACGGTGACAAGTTCTTTCCGCACTTTCGGGCTTCCCGGTACGGATGTCACCAAGACAAAGACCAAGACCAAGACGAAGACAAAGTCAGGCGTCACTTCCGACAGACAGCCTGGTGACAATTCTTTCAACATTACGTTCCTTCTTATTGACCGCTCCACTATGTGTGATTTCTCATTTCAAGTGGGCAACGTGATGGAGAATGATCCGGATGCACTCAAACTTGCTTTGAAAATAGGATTTGGAAGCGATGATGCCCAGAAACCTTCTGCCGATGCCGATCCGACAAGACCTATGCTTCTTCCCCACGTGGAATCCGCCAGCGGTGGAGGAGGATTCTCTGTGTTCGTGAACGAATGGGGAAAGCCGGTGGAGATTGACGTCCCATTGCAATGATAGACAACAGACAGATTTGTGCGTTATATTTTATGAAAAAGTATTTTTATGTTGCGGCTGTTGCCGCTATTGCCCTGACGGGTTGTGCGAAAACGGATGTAGCTGTTTCAGAAGAGGGAGACAGGGTGATATCTTTTGACACCTACACTCAGAGGACTTCCACTAGAGCTTCGGTAATCACCACCGACACTCTCAAGGCTTCTGCTTCCGGCTTCGGTGTCTTTGCATATTATACTGCCCAGAACAACTACTCATCGTCCACCAAACCCGATTTTATGTACGATCAGGCGGTCGTTTACAATCAGGGTACTTCCAAATGGGAGTATTCTCCCGTCAAATTCTGGCCCAACAAGACCGGGGACAAGGTTTCATTCTTTGCCTACGCTCCCAAAGCTGACAGTCATATATCCAACATATCCGGCAACAATGTCGCCGGTGACCCTACAATGACCTTCTCCATTGATACGGCCATTGTAAGACAGATTGATTTCCTCGTTGCCGATCCTATGACAAATCTGACAAAGCAGCAGGTGGGCGGCAAGGTTTCCTTCAACTTCAAGCACGCTCTTTCCCGTATCGGACTCAAGGTCCAGGCTGTAGTGGATTTCGTCAATCCCGACGCTGATGGCGACGATGACGATGACAACACCTCTTCCCAACTCGACACCAACACTACGATTACCATCAATGAGGTCAAACTCATAGGCGATTTCGCCAAGAGCGGTTCTGTCAATCTGAATACACGCGCGTGGACCCTCAGTTCACAACACGACACTGCTTTTGTATGGAAATCGGCCAATATGGTTCCTTCTGTCCGCAGCCACGTCACCAGTGAAATTCAGGATCTCGTTTCAGACGGCAATTATCTTATGATATTCCCCGCCACTATGAACTGCAAGCTTATGGTTGATTATACAGTGAGCACCAACGATTCTGCTCTCCAGAACTGCTCAGTTATGAACAACGTTGTTCTTTCCTCCCCCTTCCCATATACTTTCGACGCGGGAAAAGCCTACAGTATCAATATACATATCGGTCTGACATCCGTACAGTTTGATGTGAACGTCACTCCTTGGGATGTGGTCACGCCGGGCGTGGTTGTCAACGCTCCCGTCAATTCATAACGGATTCTCAAGCATATCCAGTCGTTTTTCACACCAATGAAACAATTGCTCATCATATCGGCCTCCGCTCTCATTCTTTTCTTCTCCTGCAGCAAGGAGAACGTTGTCCACGTTGAGGGGATGTCGGAAGACGGCCGTTATGCGATGCAGTTCTCCTCCTATCTCCTGCAGTCCAAAAATTCCGTTCCAAAGAAGGGATCAAGCGGCACCAAAGCTCAGGGAGATCCTCAGGCAAATCCGCTCGGAGACGGAGGAACTTTCAATATGAGGGCCTGGTATAATCCTCAATCCTCTCCGCGCAGGCTTTTCTATTCCTGTGTGAATTACAGTTGGGACAACAACAGGTATTTTGTCTCAAATCCAACCTACTACTGGCCGGCAAACGGTACTATGGATTTCTGTGCTGTGTCGCCTTCGGTTTTCGTCCCCGACACTGTTGTGAGAGTGACTGTTACAGATGGACAGACGGATTTCCTCACCGCATCCCAGTTCGGATGTACACGCAGCACTTTGTCCAGTCTGGTTTTCGGACACAAACTCAACAAAATATCGTTCAAGGCAATAGGTTCAGACACAACGCTGCGCTATCAGGTGGACAGCATTTCAATCAATGTCTCCAACTCAGTGGCGGATTACGTCTATTCGACAGATTCCTGGACCAATCCTTCCACCCAAAGGACATATTCCTGTTTCTCCTCAGCACAGACTGTTCCGGCCGGAACCAGTACCCCTATGCCATTACAGGGTTCATTGATGCTGCTTCCTTCGCAGTCCAGTCTCGAGATGACAATCAGGTTCAAGTCATTTTACGGTTCGGTATGTCTGCACGATGCCCAGCATACCATTGATCTCAGTTCAAGTCTGGTGAAATGGGGCATCAACAAGCACCTTTGCTATACATTTGTCCTCGGTGCCGGCGATGTCATCGTCTTCTCTGCTGAGAGTGACAGTTGGGCGGACGGCGGGGCTGTTATATTTCAGAATTAAGCTACTAACAATATTAATATCTATTACTTTATGAAAAAAACTCTTTTGATTTTCGCTGCAGCAGCAGCTCTTCTTGCAGGATGCACGAAGAACGATGTTGTATCTTTCGACTCCGACCGGGCGATTGCGTTCTCCGGTTATTCCGGAAGGGCCGTTTCCAAGGCCTATGCTGATTATGCTGTTTCCAATGGTTTCCGTGCTTTGGGAATGCTTAATGACACTACTGTCTATTTTAATGATACATTCTCGAACTTGATTTCCACCAGCGGCAGTTCAGCTACCTATTATTGGCCGAATATGACCACTAACAAGCTCAGTTTCTTTGCAGTGGCACCTTCTACAACTAATTTTACCACCGTTTCTGGGAGCTCAACTGTCAAAATTGACGATTTTACTGCCGATGGTGAGACTGATCTTGTTGTTGCCAAGACTGCCCCATACACTTCCATCGTCGATACTATTCCGCTTCAATTCAATCACGCATTGGCAAAGATTGCGAAGGTTGTGCTTAAAACAAGAGCTGGAGACGGCACTGCCACTTCCGGCTATAAATATTTCGTAGACAGCCTCAAGATTAACGGTTATTCCACAGGTGATTATACCCTTAATACTTCGGATTGGTCTGATACCACCAATAAAACCGATTATTACTACATAACATCAGTAAAAACTTTGAATGGCGATTTCGGTACTGATACTCTCAATACAACCTATGCTGTTCTTCCTCAGAAAGTCAGCCTTAGTGTCAAATATCACATTGAGACAGCCGGTGGAACAACTATTATGAGTTCTAGGACCAAAACAGGTGCTACTGTAATTCAAGCCGGAAATGCCTATATTTTCAACGTCACGCTTCCCGGTGATGCTCTTACCCCTATTAAGTTCAACGCCGATGTAACACCTTGGGTTAATGTAGGTGGTATCGACTTATAGTCTTTTTCGGGTATTTTCCCGTAATTGAAATCTTTTCCCCCTCCGGCCTGACCGCCGGTCGGGGAGCAAGTCCTGAGGGACAAATTGTTTGGATTGAATGAAACGATTTGCTGTTATTTTGTTGCTGCTTGCCTGTGCTGTACTGCCTTCCTGCCGGAAGACAGGGTTGGGGGATAGCGATGATGGAAAGATATTGTTCAGAATAGCCGGCGACTGGAGAGACGGAACCAAGGGCCGTGACGAATTGGACAGTCTGAATTTGAACCATTTCATCACTTTCGCTACCATTCATCAGAATCCTACCTTCGGAAACGGGGACAGAATAGGGAACTACTTTTTCGGAAGGCCTGCCAGATCGCAAGGTAACGGTGAATTCTGTCTTGATACGGTGGCGTACTGGCCGGCAAGTGGTTACGGCTACCTTTCATTCTTTGCCTATACTCCTGCAGCGCAGGTAAGGATTGATGCTAATCAGCAGGATTCACTTGTCATACGCTTTGAACAATATTCAACGGTAACCAGTCAGGTGGATTTCTGTGTCGCAGAACCTGTTTTGGGCAGATCCGCACCTCCTTTCAATCCTGTTCCCCTCAATTTCAGACATACTCTGACAAACATCGAATTTGCAGCGAAGTATGTGGATCCCAGTAATATTCTTGATTCACTCGGGTACTCTGTAAGGTTGGACTCCATCAGAGTTTCCAATGTTGTCGGAACCCGTGATATAGTGATAAAGCCAGATTCGACTTTTTTTCATTGGAAGGACAACATATCATCGCACAGCAAAGTCGATTATCTGATAACAAGAGTCGGTTCCCAATTGTCACAAAACCTTCTTGACACTGTTCTGACTGTTTCCACACTGGCTGATGGCCGTATGTATCTTCTGCCACAGAAGCTCGATGAAAACGCCTCAGTAAAAGTCACTTTTTCTCTTGGTACCCAAGTATATCAGCGCGGCGTCACAAGGTTTTATACAGTTGCTACTTTCACTGAGCAGTTGTCTCTTCCACGATATGCCGACGACACTCCGGAATGGAGACCGGCACAAAAAGTAAGATATAATTTGACAATCGATCTTTCAAATATCAAGAAGTTTGAAGTCAAGGCTTCTGTGTATGAAGGCCATTGGCACGATGACTGGCAAGATGCAGAACCCATAACTCCCCGTATTATAGAATGATATCAGCTAATTTTACAAATACAACCGGATTATTGGTGTCGTCATTTTTAGTACTGACGTCTTTATTGTCTTGTGAACCGGAACAGACAGTCTATAATCCTGTCACTGATTATGATGGTTTCACCACACTTGTACCGCTTGTCTCTATCGAAAACGTTGTTCCCCACGATCGTGTCGGTAACTCAGACAACGGGACCAAATCCTGTGTGTTTACGGGAAGGGATTTCAAGAAGGGTGATTCATTTTCGCTTTGGATATGCAATTCAGATGATTATACGTCATACAACAGGGGATCAACAAACATTAAAGTATCTTTCGACTCTAATAATGCTTTGGTTTACTCCCACGATTCGGATCTCAGTGGAACCTTCAGCAAGGTGTTGCTCAAACAAATCAGCACTGATAAACCATATGCTGACATTTATGCTTTTGCTCCTCACGTCCAGTCGATAGAGGACATTACAAACATCCCTTTTGAAGTTCGTGACGGCAACGATTGGATGTACGCCGTTCAGAATCATCCCGATTCCACGAGCAACAAGAACAAACAGATACAGGGCGTCTTCTATTCCATTCAGACACAATTCTATTTCCGCCATCTGATGTCGCTCCTTGAATTCAATGTCCAATGTAAATACCCAGGCTCCGGTAACCTTTCATTATCGAGCATCAACATCAAGCCAAATATTTATTCCAGTGGTGTTTTCAATGCCATTCAAGGTACAGTGACTCCAACTGACTCCGCTACCCTATCTCTGCCTCCTGTAGTAGATACGAAAGTTACAACCACTCCGGCTACCGCACGTGTTCTCCTCATTCCCCAGACATTCTCTGCATCTGACACTTTGACCTTCGGGTTCAATTTCAACGGTCTGTCACCTTTCGGTGTTTCCGGTGGAAAAGATATTCTGAGTTTTGATGTCCCTGCCACTGAATTGCTGATTCCCGGCGACAACACTTATGGCTTCAAGGCTGGATACAGGTACTCATTCGATATCGAAATTGAGAATTATCTCCACTTCCACGGTGTGACAATCAGCAATGTATGGGATGTTGTCAATATGCCGATAAAAGAGCTGTAAATGATGTTGCGGTCTGTTCAATTTTCATCTTTAGCCGTCTTTTTGTTATTGTCCTTTCTGGTCGGCTGCAACGGACCGTTACCCGATCCGAATCCTGACGCATCGGATGAAGGCGTGGAGTTTGTGTTTGCAAAGTCCTCCCTGGCATCCATAGCCATTGAAGACAGCGTCACGGTCTCAGCCCATCTGTTCTCCACACAGGATACTCTTAATCTGCAACAAGGACAGTTCGGGCAATACTTTTCACTTCGAGACACACTTGTGCCCGGGAATGTGCTTGGCGGCAGTTTTGCCCGTCAACAGTCTTACGGTCTCAGAGGTGTATCAGGTCTTTCCTACGTCATTGCTTTCGTTTCACCTGCCACGCAACTGTCTCCTATCGGCAGCACAGGCCGTTACGGAATACCATACCGGCGGGAGATGAGTTCCCGGCTGTATTTTTCCGGACTTAAGACCATTTCGCTTGTCGGTCTGGGCTATCAGTCAGCAAACGGCAGGTCCATAAAGTATTCGTATGCCGTTGGCGAGTTGAAGGAGGCCCATTCAAAGATAAGGCTCACCATATCGTGCGACCAGACTCTGGACAGCGTCAGTCTGAGGTCCGTGAGTGTCAGGAACCTCCTTGCGAGCGGCTGGTATCTTCCCCAGACAGGCAGGTTCTATCACGATCCGTCACTGGAGGTATATGAGAGTGACACCATTCCTGACTTCAACTCCGTGGTTATCCGTAGAGGAGGGAGCCTGACTTCAGCCGTTACGTCGGACATATATGCAATGTCCCAGGACTATTCCAGTGTGGATGCCAATATGCAGCCGTCCAATCCGGTTCCCAGACTGGTGCTGACGATGGCCGGAAGCAATGGAGAGGATTTGAGTGTGATGGTGCCGTTGAATGACAATTTTCCATCCCAGAGTATAATGCACTACCGGATAAACATCAAATCCCGTTGGGTGCTGGTCCGTTTGACTGTACTGCCGTGGGATGCCGTGCCGTCGGACGGAGATGTGGACGATCAGCCCACTGATGGTCTGATTATGGAGAAGGACAGTTGGATTCCCATATCAGACGAAGGTGTGATACAATAAGATGAAGAATCAGGTGAGAGAATCACCGGAAACAAATCGAAGATATGAAAGTTGAAGATATGATGAAAGTTCTTGGGATTGCGGCTTCGGCCTTTCTGCTTCTTGTGTCCTGCATCAAGGAGGAGCCGACGGTGCTGTCTGCGGGATTGCCGGAAACCGTAGG
>DCIN01000068.1:0-726 GCA_002315815.1 Bacteroidales bacterium UBA1725
CTCCAGAAACGTTTGTTCTTGAGGTTGAGAGAGAAGTCGCGCTTGGTGCGCAGCTTGGAATGGGCAACGTTGTTGCCTTTCATTCTCTTTCTTCCGGTTATTTGACAAACCTTTGCCATATTAATGATTTTTATTATTAATTCTGAATATTTTACGCTTCTATAGGAATTTGAAGAACCTGTTCCATCTGATGTTGTTCGGGAACTTCTTTTCGGAATCTGTTGAAAGCCAGACGAGTGCCGGCCGGCCGACCACGTGGTCCTCGGGAACAAAACCCCAGTACCTTGAATCCAAAGAGTTGTGCCTGTTGTCTCCCATCATGAAATAATAGTCCTGCTTGAAAGTGTATTTCCCTTCTTCCATAGCTGCGGCAAGATCACCGTGTTCATACACGCTGATTATCCTTTCGTACAGAGGCAGATTCTGCGCGGTAAGATCCACCGTCACACCCTTCTTGGGTATCCATAGAGGACCGAAGAAATCGCGGGTCCAGGACGAATCTTCCGTAAATGGGAAGATATCCTTGCTGCTGGCGGTTGTACGGTTCCTCTCAAGAAGAGGTTCCACGCTCAGGACGTTGGGAGAAGACTTGACCTTATTGTACTGCTCTGCAGTAAAACAGGCATCATATCCTCCGGCCTTCGTCGTGACCCGGTAATACATCTGAACTCCCGGCCATACCGTCTGCTGCTGACCATTCACCCAAACCAAACCTTCACGTACCTC
>DCIN01000068.1:831-11520 GCA_002315815.1 Bacteroidales bacterium UBA1725
TCACGGCCGTACAAGCGGACCAAATAGTGATAGTCAGTGGAGGGTGAGTTGACGAGAACCGTATCACCGTTGGGGAAATTGAACACCACGTTGTCCCCTCTTCTGACCTTGCGGAATCCGGGCAGACGCCTGTATTTCCACTGCACCGAGGTGGAGTATGACTCCTTGCCAAAGATGACGTTGTGTGTAAAAGGTATGGTGAGAGGAGTCTGGGGCATTCTGGCTCCGAACGCCATCTTCCCAACAAAGAGACGGTCTCCGGTATAGAGAGTCTTCTCCATCGAGGAAGAGGGAATCTTGAAAGACTGAAAGAAGAGAAGGTTGACGAAAGTTACGACAACGACAGCGAAGAGTATTGCATCCACCCAGTCCAATACCCAGTTGAGAAACTTGCTCTTCGTCTGAATCTTCTTCCTGCCCATTCCTTTCAACCAACTATTATTTTACGGAATTGATTATGGCTTCGAATGCCTGAGGATTGTTCATAGCGAGGTCTGCGAGAACTTTGCGGTTGAGACCGATGTTCTGCTTCCCGAGCTGACCCATAAACTGTGAATAGGACATTCCGTACTGGCGTGCAGCTGCATTGATACGCTGAATCCAAAGCGCACGGAAATTGCGCTTCTTGGCCCTGCGGTCACGATAAGCGTAGGTGAGACCTTTTTCGTAGGTGTTCTTGGCTACGGTCCAGACATTCTTCCTTGCGAGGAAGTTTCCGCGTGTTCTCTTGAGAATCTTCTTGCGGCGAGCCCTTGAGGCTACAGAGTTGACTGATCTTGGCATAATTCAGAACTTTTTTACATTACCAGCAATTCGTGAACCCTGTTGAAATCAGCTTTCTCCACGAAAGTGAAATGGTCAAGATTCCTCTTGCGTTTGTTGGATTTCTTGGTGAGGATGTGGCTGTGGTAAGCGTGCTTCCTCTTGATCTTTCCCGATCCGGTAAGCGTAAAGCGCTTTTTGGCACCGGAGTTGGTTTTAAGCTTTGCCATTTGTTTGTTAATTAATTGTTTATAATTGACAACCCGCTCGTGGAAGAGACGGGCACCGTCTTGCTTTTATTTTTTCTTGGCCGGGGCTATCATCATCGTCATCCTCTTGCCCTCCAGTACCGGCATATTCTCGGCACGGCCGAATTCTTCCAGTTCCACAGCGAACCTGAGGAGCTGCTTCTCGCCCTGATCCTTGAACATAATGGAGCGTCCGCGGAAGAATATCGTCGCCTTGACCTTGGATCCTTCCTGAAGGAACTCCTGAGCATGCTTGAGTTTGAACTGGAAGTCGTGCTCGTCGGTGTTGGGCCCGAAACGGATTTCCTTTATGACCACCTTGGCAGCGTTGGACTTCATCTCCTTGGCCTTCTTGCGCTGCTGATAAAGGTACTTCTGATAGTCCAGAATCTTGCAGACCGGGGGATCGGCCTTGGCGCTGATCTCCACAAGGTCGAGTTCAAGCTCATCGGCCATCTTCAAGGCTCTGGAGATGGGATACACCCCCGGCTCAAGGATATTCTCACCAACCAGTCTGACCTGCTGGGCAGATATCTGCTCGTTGATGTTGAGTTCGTTCTCGTCATGCTTCTGAGCCTGACGGGGATCCGGCTTGCGCGAACCCGGCTTGAAGCCCGAAGGCTTCGGTTTGTAAGGTACAGCGATAGTAAAGTCCTCCTGTTATTTTAATTCCTCAGCAACTGCTGACTGTATATATTGCGTGAAGGCCTCAGCGGTCATACTCCCCTGATCAACGCCTTCCCTGCGTACGGATACTGTGCCGTCAGCAACCTCCTTTTCACCGACTATCGCAATCACAGGCACGCGCAAAAGCGATATCTCACGGATACGCTTGCCAAGTGTCTCATTGCGAGAATCCACGGAGGCGCGAATTTCGGAATTTTTCAGCAAAGTGCAAACTTTTTCTGCATATTCTGCATATTTTTCGCTGACAGGCAAGACTTTAACCTGTTCGGGAGAAAGCCATAGAGGAAGATGTCCGGCAGTGTGCTCGAGAACAACGGCCGTAAATCTCTCTATGGAACCGAAAGGAGCACGGTGAATCATCACAGGACGCTGTTTGCTGCCGTCCACGTCAGTGAATTCGAGCTGGAACCTCTCGGGAAGATTGTAATCCACCTGAATGGTGCCGAGCTGCCACTGCCGTCCGAGGGCATCCTTGACCATAAAGTCGAGCTTGGGCCCGTAGAAAGCAGCCTCTCCAGTCTCGACGACAGTCTTGAGTCCCTTGCGCTCAGCGGCGAGGATGATGGCATTCTGAGCCTTTTCCCAATTCTCGTCAGTTCCAATGTACTTCTCCTTGTTGTCGGGGTCACGCAGAGATACCTGTGCCATATAATCGGTCATATTCAATGTCTTGAAGACATAGAGTATGAGATCGATCACTTTCTCGAACTCCTCCTGGAGCTGGTCGGGACGGCAGAAGAGATGAGCGTCATCCTGAGTGAAACCTCTTACTCTGGTGAGTCCGTGAAGCTCTCCGCTCTGCTCATAACGGTAAACTGTGCCGAACTCGGCATATCGGAGGGGCAGATCGCGGTATGATCTGGGGGCACTGCGGAATATTTCGCAATGATGGGGGCAGTTCATAGGCTTGAGCATATACTCCTCTCCCTCCTGGGGTGTGTGTATGGGTTGGAAACTGTCCTTTCCGTATTTTGCGTAATGTCCGGAGGTTACATAAAGGTCCTTGGCTCCTATGTGGGGAGTAACAACAGGAAGATAGCCGAGTTCCTGTTGCTTGCGGCGGAGGAACTGCTCGAGGGTATAGCGCATCTGCGCACCGCGGGGAAGCCAGAGGGGCAGTCCGAGACCCACTCTCTGGGAGAAGGTGAAAAGTTCCATCTCCTTGCCAAGCTTGCGGTGGTCGCGCTTCTTCGCCTCCTCGAGCATCAGAAGATACTCATCCAGCATCGACTTCTTGGGGAAGGTTATTCCGTATATGCGGGTAAGCTGTTGGAGATTCTGATCACCTTTCCAGTATGCGCCTGCAACAGACAGAAGCTTCACAGCCTTGATATCTTCACTGTGCTTCACGTGAGGACCCCGGCAAAGATCGGTGAACGAACCGTTCTTATAGAAGGAGATGTTGCCGTCCTCGAGCCTGCTGATGAGATCGCACTTGTACTGGTCACCTTTCTCGGTGAAGTATTTCATTGCATCAGCCTTGCTGATTTCGCTGCGCTCGAACGTCTCTTTGGAACGTGCAAGTTCCGTCATCTTATCCTCGATACGCTTGAAATCCTCTTCCGAAATCTGCTTTCCCTCAAGATCAATGTCATAGTAAAATCCGTTTTCCACAGCCGGTCCAACCCAAAACTTAACGCCGGGATACAGGATTTCGAGGGCTTCAGCCATAAGGTGGGCCGAAGAATGCCAGAAAATCTTTCTGGTTTCATCTTCTTCCCAGGGTCTTACGCTGCCGTCAGTGAATGCAATTGTCAACATATTATTCCATTGTATTTTTGTAACTCGCAAAGATAGGAAATTTTTCTATCTTTGCAGCAGTTATGGAAGACAAGAAGATTTTTTGGACTGAAGCGATGACAGCCGGTCTCGTATTGGGCGGAGTGAGTTCAGCTTACCTGTTGATTCAATGGCTTATTTCCTTGCTGCCGTCGGCAAAGGTCGTGCAGGTGATTGCAAGTGTGGCGGGAATATTCCTGTGGATTTTCAAATTCTGGGCTTGCATCCATCTGATGAAAGTTCTTCTCAAGAACCATTCTGCCAACAATCCGGAAGCCGTCAATGCAGATGTGTTCAGGTTCGGTGTGGCGGCGGCCTTTCTCTCAGCCATCATTTATTCCGCCGCATACCTTGCATATATGGTTTTTCTGGCCCCCGACGTTATAAGTACTTTTGTCGATATGATGAAGGAATCGCCGATGCTGGATTCCAACTCTCTGGCAATGATAGACGCTATGGTCCCCAAAATGCCGACCATCTGCTTTTTCGTGAATCTCATCTACTGCACTCTGTTCGGGACGGTGGTGGCCGCCATTCAGTCACGCAACATTCCTTCTGCTAACCCATTCAGCAACAAATGATGGACATTTCCGTTATCATTCCTTCGTTCAACGAGAAGGAATCTCTGCCCGAACTCCTCGCCTGGATAAGAAAGGTGATGGAGGAAAACAGTTTCTCCTACGAAATCATTGTTGTGGATGACGGTAGTACGGACGGGTCCTGGAAGGCTATTGAAGAACAGTCCGCAGCCAACCCCGCAGTGCACGGAATATGTTTCAGAAGAAACTATGGCAAATCTGCCGCATTGTTCTGCGGATTCAAGAGAGCAGTGGGCAATGTTGTCTTCACTATGGATGCAGACCTTCAGGACTCTCCGGAAGAAATACCGGAGATGTACAGGATGATAAGCGAAGAAGGCTATGACCTGGTGTCAGGATGGAAAAAGCAGCGCTTTGACAACAAACTCACAAAGAACCTCCCTTCCAAACTCTACAACGCCACGGCAAGAAAAATTACCGGAATCAGACTGCACGATATGAACTGCGGTCTGAAGGCCTACAAAAATGAAGTCGTGAAGAGCATTGAAGTGTACGGAGAAATGCACAGATATGTCCCCTATCTTGCCAAGAATGCCGGTTACACTGCAATAGGAGAGAAAGAGGTCCATCACCAGAAGAGAAAATACGGCAAGAGCAAGTTCGGTCTGGAGCGCTTTGTGAACGGTTTTCTGGATTTGCAGTCCTTGTGGTTCCTCAGCACTTTCGGAAAGAAACCGATGCATTTCTTCGGGTACAGCGGCATTCTTATGTTCCTTTTGGGCTTCGTGATGACAGTATGGATATTGGCGGCAAAATTGGTTGCCCAGAGCAATGGGCTGAAGTACAGAGCGGTCACTGATCAACCTCTATTCTATCTGGCTCTGCTGGCGATAGTTGCCGGAATTCTGTTTTTCCTCGCAGGTTTCCTTGGAGAGATGATAGCAAGGTCTTCCTCCGAACGCAACAGTTACAATATCCGCAAGGAAATCTGACGAATCACCGTTCCCGAAGAAATACGGATACTTGACATCTGTTGTTTTTATCAGGTGGTTTTCATACATTAGCGGTAATAATGTGCTGGAACAAATCTGCACAGCTATGTAATGATTATGAAAACCTTTTTCCCTTTTGCCGGAACACTTCCAATCCTGTTTCTGTGCAGTTGTTTTCCAACTCGAATAGTAGCCACATCCCCCTCAGTTGCCAGTTCAAACACTGTTTATTCATCCTACACCACTACAACGAGAAATGGCAATTATACAAGGAATCAAGTTCGTGCCATTTCCGCAGACATATCCTTAAACCTTGACCTTCAAGCAGTTTCTGCCGCATTTGCCCAATCATCGAATGTAGAGCAGTTCGAAAATATTCTGAACGATGACTCCAACGCCATTTCCAATCTTGATCTCAACGGCGACGGATATGTGGATTACCTGCGGGTTCTCGAAACAATTGACGGCTTGGACCACATCTTCCTGATACAGGCTGTTCTCGGAGAAAACATTTACCAGGATGTCGCCACAATCGCTGTCGAGGGACCCAACGGACCTCAATACAGCATAGAGATAATGGGTGACCCGTTCATCTACGGACCCGCCTATTACCTCCGCCCCGTCTATCACACACGCCCGCTTATACTTGTACACATCTGCAGCCACCACTACGAAATATGGAGATCACCCTGGCATTGGAATCATTTTCACCCGAGATACAGACCCCATCCACCCATCTTCATTCACGAATACCACACTCACGTTGTAGTTTATATGAGGCATCACGGCTACTGCCACAGCGTGGAATATCCACATACACCACATTACCGCAGTTATGACAGAGTGGCCTCAGAGATGCGTCGCAACGACTACGGAACATCTCACCCTGAGCGTTCGTTCTCGACACGCACAGCCAATCTCTTTGAACAGGGCGAACATAGCTCAAGGACCACAGCGAACACAAGGAACGCTCGTGATATCCAACAAAGATATGAAGCTCAGATGGGAGCCAGAACTGATTCCGGCTCTGCAGGAAGGAACACCGGTACCGGCAGCTCGACAAGAAGTTCAAACAGCTCGACAAGATCAGGAGTTTCGAGCAACTCGACCAACAATTCAAGCAACACGAGCAACACGACCAGAAACTCTTCCAGTTCTAACAGAAGTTCCGTCGGTTCCACAAGCAGCTCCAGCAGCTCAACAAATACAATCAACTCCAGCAGCTCGACCAGAACAGGGGCATCGAGCAGCTCGACCAGCAGTTCGACAAGAAGTTCGAACAGCTCGACAAGATCAGGAGTTTCGAGCAGCTCGACCAGCAATTCAGGCAACACGAGCAACACGACCAGAAACTCTTCCAGTTCTAATAGAAGTTCCGTCGGTTCCTCAAGCAGCTCGACCAGAAGTTCAAGCAGCTCAAGCAGCTCAAACAACTCATCCAGATCGGGGACTTCCAGCAGCTCGACCAGAAGCTCCTCCAGTTCAACAAGTTCGGCACGCAGTTCGGCAGGCGGATCAACAAGCAGCAGGAGTTCCTCATCCGGCACACGCCGCTAATTTTCAACTGATTTTTGCGCTTCATTAACCAATAAGTTCATTCAAGATTATGAAAGTAAAGTACTTTATTCTGATGCTTGCATTTGCTTCAGCATTTCTGTTCAGTTCTTGCAAAAAAGACAACATATATGTATATGACGGGCCCGTCATACAGTCTTTCTATTTCTCCGTACCAGAAAATTCCTGGAAATATTCCAATATTAACAACAACAACTATTTCTACGCAACGGTGGATGCACCTGAGATTACCCAGAGTGTATTCGACAGTGGAATAGTCAAGATCTACAGAGTGTTCAATACAGGCAGCACATATCCCTGCCAGATGGAGATGCCATATGTCCGGCATAATGAGGTGTCTCTGGGAGACGATCAATGGGCATTCTACACCGAAACAGTGGACTACGAATTCAGTGTGGGCTCGATTACCGTCTTCTATACTGCAAGTGATTTCGAATACGAAGTCGATGAATCCATCAATCCGGTGATGATGGAGTTCCGTTGTGCTGTAATGTATTAAGTGAATCTCAAAAATATCTCAAAATGAAAATCCCAGAATCTGAACTCATCATTAATGGAGACGGATCTGTCTTCCATCTCCACATCAAGCCAGCCCAGTTGGCCGACAAAGTGGTGCTTGTCGGTGATCCCGGAAGAGTAGCCCTTATCAAGTCTTTCTTCGACAGTATCGAATGCGAGGGATCTTCAAGAGAATTTGCCTGGATTACAGGTCTATACAAAAACAGTCGTATGACTGTACTCTCCACCGGCATCGGCACAGACAACATTGACATTGTAATGACTGAGTTGGACGCTCTGGCCAATATCAATTTCGAGACCAGAGAAGTCAATCCCGAGCATAGGACTCTGAATATCGTACGTTTGGGCACCTGTGGAGCCATTCAACCCGAAATACCTATCGGCTCATATATTCTCTCACACTGGTCGGTAGGTTTCGACGGCCTGATGGGATGGTATGCCGGAAGGGAGTCTGTGACTGATTTGGATATGGAAAAAGCCTTTATGTCATATATGAACTGGCCGGATGCCCTGCCCTATCCATATTTCATCAAAGCTTCCGAAAAACTCATCTCTCTTTTCAGAGACAGCACCGTGGAAGGTATGACCATATCGTCACCGGGATTCTATGGTCCTCAAGGAAGAAGTGTACGCCTGCAATTGGGAATATCCGAACTGGTTCAGAAAGTGGAGGGTTTCCGCTATGGTGACAGGAAAATCACCAATTTTGAAATGGAAGGATCCGCTATTGCGGGTCTGGCAAAACATCTCGGGCATGAAGCGGTAACCGTATGCTGCGCCATCGCCCACCGTTACCATCACAATGCCGATACCGACTACAAGCCCCGTATCGAGGGACTGATACATCTGGTTCTCGACAAACTGGCATCACTGTAATACTCGCCAACTGCTATTTGGAGCCGGGTCTGTGCCCGGTCAGTGACTTGCCATACGACTTCAGCGTTCAGAAGATGAAACGATTCTCGCAGTGACTGGGAGGACTATCAGTTCGTACCCCGTCTTGAGTACTATCTGAGTCACCATCATCAGAATGATGTTTGAGAAGCCGGAAGTCCAGAATGCGATGGGGAAGAAAATGACGGAATCCAGTGTTTCGCCTCCTAGAGTGGATATCACGGCACGAAAACCGAATCCGCGACCATCTCTGCTGATCTTCTTCATCTTATCCATTATCAATGCATTGCATAGTGATCCGCAAAGGAAAGCCAACATAGATGCAATGGTTATCCTCAAATCCGCAGCAAAGATGTAGTCGAAATGATTCTGTCCCTCCCAAAACGGTGCAGGAGGGAGGATACGTACAATCTGCGCCGCCAGCACCAGAAAGAGATTCATAAGAAATGCTGTCACGATAACGAATCGAGCCTTCCTGTAGCCGTATAGTTCAGACAGTATGTCATTGATGATATATGATACCGGGAATACGAGCAAACCACCTGTGAGGGTGAGAGGGCCGGCCCGGAATACCTTGGTCTCGAAAAGGTTGGACGCTATCAGGCAGACATTGAATGTTATCGCCAGAAGTACGAATTTCTTGGAATAGCCTGTTTCCTGCATTTACTTAACCAATTATTGTAGTCTGCTTCAGTGTACCGCCACTGAGCCGGGAACCTTGACGAACACAGAAGACACGGTTTGCAGATATGGACTTGACTCGAAGGACCCGAGAATTTTCTTGTCTCTGCCAACCCAAAGAATAAGCGGGCCTTTCTGCTTTATGTTATGCCCCTGCCAGTTTGTGAGGAGGAAACTGTCACTGTCGGGAAGATACTGGAAGCCGGACATAAACTTGAGTACTTGGCCGGAGATGTCATCGTTGGAGAGTTTCCATACGACCTTGCCTTTTTCATCAAACTCAGTTATGCAGGGATTTTTGTCCTTGTCGGCCGAAGATACTATGGTGTGACCGTCCTCTGTTCGGGCCACTGAATGCGCTCCTCCTTTCACTTCGGTCTCCCAAACAATACGTCCGGCGGAATCATATTCCACCACCTTCTTAGTGGAATAACCTGCCACAAGATAATGGCCGGAATCAAGTTTTCTGGCATTGCGGATGAAACCGTCGCTTTTGGTGGCACCCTCAGGCAAAATGTTCACTGAACGTACTGTCCTTCCCTTGCGATTGACTTCCAGCAATCTTCCGTCCGTACATTCACCAATAAAAGTGTTTCCGTTGCCAAGACGTTGGACAGCAAATACTTTGCTCGAAGAGTCATAACGGAATACTGTGTCCCCTTTAGAGGAGAGTTCCAGTACACCATTACCTGTTGTAAACAGAACATTTCCGTTATCAAGAACCCAGATGTCATTGGTGAGCGGAGCTTCGTGAGACCAGACAGGTTGTCCGTCAACGAAATGAAAGACCTTGCCACCGGAATAGTCACAGCACCAGAAATCATAAAGAGGGCTGTCCTTGGGATTAGATCTGCGCCACTCAAATGCTCCGGCGCCAAGCATTACAGATGCGAAGGAGGTGAAACAGCTGACCTCTCGTGTCTGGGATACATATTCCTGATAGTTTCTCTTTACTCCAATACTGCTACAATCCAGTATGTTGTAGAATCCATCGGTATTGCGTACACACTTGGAAAGAAGCCCACGGTAAGCCTTGTCAACCACAGAAGTATACTCATCGACCGGCACATAGCCTTTATCCATAGCACGCTGGAGCAGATAGGTGAACATTCCTGATCCCGAAGTCTCGTTCCAGTTGCCATCCTCATAAGGTTTGTCTACAACCTGACACCAGAGTCCGGTACGACTGTCCTGACATTCCTTGAGCCCTGCGCAAAGGTTCTTGAGTATGGTCATCACCTTGTCTGCTCCGGGAGTGTCCTCGGGCATCCATTCGAAAATATCAGCGAGCAGTACGGCAATCCAGCCCAGACCCTCACTCCATACTTCAGGGGACTGCCCGTCTCCAGGCCATTTGCCCTTTCCCGGTTCCGCCCAAGCGTGAACCATCAGTCCGTTGTCTTTGCCACATAGCCGGGACGCGCCTACAATCTGGCGCACAACTTCTTCATAATCTTCCGGATGCCCCAACGTTTTGGCATATCTGGCAAGGAAAATCTGCCCCATAAACACTCCATCAACCCAGACCTGCGGCATCCTTTGCCCGTGAATAAACATTTCCTCAGCAGTTCTGGGATATCCGTCGAAACCTCTGCGGAAGGTTTCCGCAGCCTTGGCGTACTTCTCTTCACCGGTCTGCTCGTAAAGAAAGAGACAGGCATATCCGGAGATGAAATGGTCCAGAGCGGTAGGAGTAAACTGACGCACATTGCCGTTATCATCGATGTGCTGGTCAACATACCTCTTTATGTAGTTGAAGTATCTTTGGTCACCTGTCCAGCGCCAGACGTGCTCCAGAGCAAACATAATGTAGCCGGGCTGCCAGTCTATCGTATTTGTGGAACCAACGTTGTGAATTACATCCGGATCCGGATAACGGTCAGTGAACGCCCTTGCCACAGCTTCAGACATATTCTGGCCGGCAATGGTTTCTGCCTGCGTGGCCAAAAGCAGCGAAATGCAAAAAACGAATGAAAAGAAATGTTTCATACTAATTCCAATCAGCAGTTGAAC
>DCIN01000023.1 GCA_002315815.1 Bacteroidales bacterium UBA1725
AGGTTTTGCAGACCTGCGCCTAACCACTCGGCCAACGCACCAAACCGGATTGCAAATTTAGTAATTATTTTTCAATCCGCAAATATTGCAAATCTAAGTGAATCCCAAAAAATAAAATGATAATCCTGACTTCGTCTTTTTGGCCCATATTCCACTCTTCACCGATCACATAGCCAGCGATACTTCCTCTTCAGAGCAAATAATGGCCTCAAAAAAACTCATCAATCGTTCCCAACTGATTTTTTCGCTTTACTAAAGCGGACCCATAGGAGTCCACCCATCAGGTCTGGTTTGTGTTTGGTCGTTATTAGTAGAACCGGATTCGCGGCGTACCATTCCGACAGGCATCCGGCGGGGTTCTATAGGCACTTTGAAATTTTCAAACGAGGGCTTCGGGTTCTTCGGGTCAAATTCGGGAGTATCCGGGAGAATATGTGCGGCGATGTCAAGTCCATTCTCCTTTATCCCTTTCACGATTCCGAGAGAGAAAAGATATGCACCATAATTATCTGTATGTGTTCCGTCGGAATATGCTCTGACTGAATCCTTTCCAAGAGCCTTTACAATATCCATACTCATTCCCCAGAGGTCGATGAATGCACATCCGGCAAGTTCTGCCGCCTTGGGTGCATTCAGGCCATAAGGAGTCATCAGTGAAGTGGCAGTTCCATCAGCCCTGTTAATCTTGGTCATAGGAGAAACAATCACGGGGATTACACCGTGTCTTCCAGCCTCCACTGCCATTGCGGCAAGTTCCCAGATATAATCAGAGTCGGCAGCAGAATGTGTCCTCAACCAGTCTCCGGCGTGATCATCCGAATCCCACATAGGATCGTGGCCTTTGGACTTCTCGTCATTTGTTCCTAATTGAATCAGAAGATAGTCACCCTCTTTACAGGACTCCATTATCTTGTCCCAACGACGGCCGAAACGGAATCCTTTTATCGTCATACCGCTCTCAGCGTGATTTGAAACGACTACAGAAGAGTCAAACCAACGAGGGAGATACTGTCCCCAAGTTCCGCCCGCAGCTTGATCTGTAACAGTGGAATCTCCGATGATGAACACTGTGACAACTTTGTCATCGACAGGCTCTATTTCAACTCCGCAGACGCAAGGCTCTGAATCGTAGAACTGGAGCGTCAACTTGTCATCCCAGGTGATTTTTTTGATTTCACCCGTAGAATAGTCGATTTCGCTTGAATTGAGCTTGATTTCGTTACGGCCGGAAATCTTGGGGGTGCGTATGTTGACATTGAAACTGACCTGAGCTGTATTACCAGCTTCTGTTCTGAAACTCTCCACCATCAGCCGCCTGATTTCAGACTTTACGGTGGTACAGGATGTGCCGGATGTATTTCCGAGAGTAAGCGTTACTTTGTAGCTGCCTTCGGGGAGTTTGATGGAGAATTTGAACGGATTGGCAGATGTGACATAATCCTTTGTCAGGGCATCTCCTTTGCTGTTGATGACATTCCTGATTTCCGTTCCGGACTCGAATCCGTATCCAATTTTGTCTGAATAAAGTGTTGATGCGTTAACAGCAATGTAGCCGTCTTCAGCTTCATCAGAGCCGAAATCAAATCGAAATACTTGTCCCGATGCAGATACGGCACCACAGACAATCATAATTAAAGTTATAATGATTCTTTTCATAACTTCTCAAATATACAATAAAAAACCATACCTGCGCGCATATTGCTTGTGAAACCAAAACACTACTGAATTGTTCAGGAAACTCAAGTTTCGAAAGCAATCAAAAAATAAATAATGCTATATTTGTGCAAAATAAATGATTATGAAACGATTCTTTTATGCAATCTGCGCTGTATTAATCCTTTCTTCCTGCGGTAGTTCCTATATTGCCAACAAACATACTGGAGATGAAGAAATTATAGATCTCGGCTATACAAAGGAGGTAAAAAGCAGGACCGCAACCAGCAGCAGTCATATCGATGTCACAGACGTTGCAATTTCCGGCTACTCCAATATATACGAATATCTTCAGGGACGTGTGTCCGGCGTATCCATAGAAGGAGATGCCAGTTCAGGTAACTGCACCGTAATAATACGGGGAGTCAAATCGATTAATTTTTCAAGCGAACCTCTTTTCCTTGTGGATGGACACGAAGTGAGCTCGCTTTCCGGTATCAGCCCCGCTGTAGTTGAATCTGTAGAAGTACTGAAGGACCCCAGTGCTTGTGCAATTTACGGATCAAGGGGTGCCAACGGAGTAATTCTGATAAGAACAAAAAGTGTAAAGTGAGTCTTCAAAGATAAGTGAATATATCTGAACAGTCCGCAGTTCAAACAAATACAAAAAAAAATCTAATATAATTGTATCTTTTTCATTTTTCTTTGCTATATTCGCGCCGAAATAAAAAACACTCATTTTTAAAATGAAAAAGGTACTTGTTATTCTCCTTGCAGCAGCACTTTGCGCTGTTTCCTGCAAGAATCAGCCTAAAGAGGCTGCTGAGGTAGAAGCTGTAGAGGCTACAGAGATTGTTGACACTACAGTTGTCGAAGAAGTTGCAGATTCTGCAGCTGTTGTTGAGACCATCGAGGTTGTTGCTGAATAAGCTTATACTGAGGGTTGTACAGGGCGACTGATTTTCAGCCGCTTTTTTTGTTATGGCACGTACTGATATATTTACAGGAATTACATCCGGGCCTTTCGATCCGGCAAAAATTGGCAGAGCCGTTGTAGAGCAATTTTTATCCACAGTACCTGAAAGTTACGCACCAGAGGGCTATGACGGAGGTGAAGCTTGCGGAGGCGGACAATTTGTTATGTACGCAGTTGTCAGTCTATGGCTCAACGCATTGCAGTTTGCAGCCAAATGTGGGGACAGAAGTCTGACTGGACGGCTGATTTCACGATTCGAGCCTTTCTTTTCCGAAAAGAAAGCTGTATGCAGCGTGGACAACCACGTGGATTTTTCGGTATTCGGCACCGTTCCTCTCGAAATCTACATTCAGAACAAGGATTCACGCGCACTCGCTCTAGGCCTGCATTATGCTGACAATCAATGGGCAAAGCCCAATCCTCTGAATCCCGGAGGCACGGGCAATGCAGATTTCGAAACCCAACTCTCCTACCTGGAGAAAGGATGGTCGCCTCAGGCTAGATTCTGGATTGAAGATATGTATATGATAACCGTTCTTCAGGTTCAGGCATTCAGGGCCACAGGTGACAGAAAATACATTGAAAGGACGGCAAATCTGATGAAGGAATATCTGGACAGGATGCAACTCCCCAATGGACTGTTCAACCACTCATCCACAGCCCCGCATCTCTGGGGACGCGGTAACGGCTGGGTTTCAGGCGGAATGCCACTTCTCCTCGAGAATCTGCCGGATAACAATCCAAATTTCAGAAAAATACTCGACTCCTATAAGAAGATGGCATCAGCCTTGATTGAGTACCAACACGAAAGCGGACTTTGGGGACAGATTATTGATAATCGCGATGCTTGGGACGAATCTTCCTGTTCCGGAATGTTCGCAAGCAGTCTCATCAAGGGAGTGAAAAACGGCTGGCTTGACCCGGCCGAATACTCCGAAGCTGCGTCAAGAGCTTACTTCGCTCTTTGTTCCAGAATGGATTCTCTCGGAAACCTGTCCGGAACGGGTGCAGGAATCAACTGCAGCGCTGATCCGAACGACTATCTGGCAAGTCCCCGTATCAACGGAGCGCCCCACGGACAAGCCGCTCTGTTATGGGCCGTAAACGCATTGATAAACTGAAATCCCGGATTACGCCCCTATGCCCTCTTACCTTCAGATAGAGAATATCTCCAAATCATACGGTTCCAAGGTTCTGTTCGACAGAATTGCCTTCAATGTCAATGAAGGGGACAAGATTGCCCTGATTGCCCCGAACGGTACGGGAAAAACCTCCCTTCTGCGTATTCTTGCCGGCAAAGATAAGTCCGATTCGGGAGGAAGCATCAAATTCCTCAAAAGCATCAGAATTTCATTTCTGGAACAGGAATACGGTTTCGACCCGGACAAGACTATTGCAGAACAGCTATCTCCCGTGGATTTCGAGCAGGAATTGAGACAGAAACGTCTGCTTTCGGAACTGGGGCTCGTACCTGACAAGAAAATGTCGGAACTCTCCGGCGGTGAGGTCAAGAGGGTTGCTCTGGCGGGAATGCTTTCCGAAGAGGCAGATTTCCTGATAATGGACGAGCCTACAAACCATCTCGATCTGGATGCAATAGAATACCTCGAAAATTATCTGAAGCGATCGCGCCGTACACTGTTTATGGTGACTCACGACCGGTATTTTCTGGACCGTGTGTGCAACACCATAATGGAACTTGACCACGGTTCTCTGTATATATACAGGGGTGATTATGAGACATTTCTCGAAAAGAGAGGCGAAAGAATCGCAAACTACAACGCCGAAACCGACAAAGTCCGTAACATACTCCGTCGAGAGCTTGAATGGATTCACGCAACTCCTTGTGCCAGAAGCGGAAAGGCCAAATACCGCAAGGATGCGTTCCTTGAACTCAAAAACAGGGCTGAACAGGTATACACAGAGAAACAGATATCGATGGACCAACTCAGTCGTGGCACCAGACTGGGCAACAAGATAATAGACTGCCACGACCTGTGTTTTTCTCACGGCGAATTCATAGTGGTTGACCATTTCAGCTACAAATTCCAAAGATATGAACGTGTTGGAATTGTAGGACCGAACGGTGTCGGGAAAAGCAGTTTTCTCAATCTTCTGGCCGAATCCAATCTGCCGTCCATAGACAGGGGCGAATCTCTGAACATAGGGTACTACAGGCAGAACGGGATGACTTTCAACGAGAAAGACACAGTGCTGGACATTGTTCCGGACACCCATCTTCTGGGCAAGTTCCTCTTTCCGCACGAAATGTTCTCCAACCGCATATCCCAACTCTCTGGCGGGGAACGCAGAAGACTCTATCTTCTGACTATACTGATGAAGAACCCCAATCTCCTCATACTTGACGAGCCTACAAACGACCTGGACATTGTCACACTCAACATACTTGAGGAATATCTTCTGGATTTCAAAGGCAGCCTTATCATAGTCACGCACGACAGGCATTTTCTTGACCGCACAGTGGACCACCTTCTGGTTTTCTGCGGAGAGGGCAGAATCAAAGACTTTCTGGGATCATACAGTGGATATCGCAGCTACATCTCCGAAGAAGCCCGAACAGCAGAAAAATCACTGAAACCGGAATGTGGACGAATGAATGAATGTGGACGAATGAATGAAAGAGGGCGAAAATCGGATCAGAACCCGGCAGCAAAGATAGTCAGACCCAGAAGACTCAGCTATAAGGAATCCAGAGAGCTGGAAGAGCTGGAAGCCAGAATTCCCATACTTGAAAAAGAAAAGACTGACATTGAGGCGCTTCTGTCTTCCGGAACCGCGAAAATTGAAGAAATATCTTCGGCTTCAATTCGTTATGCAGTTTTAAAGAATGAACTTGACGAGGCCGAGACCCGCTGGCTCGAACTTTCCGACGACAGCAGTTCGGCATAATAAAAAAACCAGGACTCAACGAAAAGTATCTGGAAAGCTTTAGCCTGAAGCCTCTCATTCTCTGCCTCTCTGACTGCGGTGCAACAAAATGAATAGCAGAACAGTCCGATTACACGGCCAACGGAGACCGGATCATACAAATCAATATGTCCGGAGGCCATTTCGATGTATGAAAGTCTGGCTATGGTGGAAGCAGTTTCGGAACTGCTGTTTTTCAATATAGACCATCTGCCAGACTCCAGTTCCTTGAGTTTCATTGTATGGATATCAAGCAAATCAGCCGCGAGGACAGATACTGCATCCATAAGGAACTCACAGCATCGGGAACAGTCAGCAGTTATTTTTTCATCCACTGATAAACTGCCCGACAGATGAGTGACGAGTGAGATTGTGTCAGAGTCAAGTCCATCCCTGCTGATTCCAGAAAGAACCCTGTCCATTATTGAAAGTGTCTCTTCTGCCTGCATAATAAGACAAACAAAGTTTGGGCTTCGTCCTGCCGTGTCACCCAGGCCCTGACTGACCTTCCAGACCACCAACAAGATTCAGCCCAAACAAACGTTTGGGCACCATCTTGTTACTGGCGTGGTCAGAATATTGAATTGTCAGGTTCGGGTGACCGCCTGTAAAAGCTAATGCGCTTATATTTCCAAAATGAATCTCCTTTGCCAAAGATTCAACGCAAACATACACAAAATCTTTTGATTTCGTACTGTTTGTATATCTTAAAAAACGTATCAGTCATCGCAGGGCAGAGACATAGCCGCCCTCACTCCAGAAGCGATGGCCTCTCCCTTTATGAGAGAAAGCACGGCGAATCCGAAGTCAATCGCGTGGAGCGGGCCGCGGCCAGTGACAATACGCCCTGACACCACATAAGGCTTGCGGAGAAATCTGGCACCCTTTGCCAGAAGTTTGTCTCCGCAACCGTCATAACAGCAGAACTCTTCGATACGCCCTTCCTCAAGTTTGCTCAGCACAAAACCGGGGGCAGCACATATCGCGGCAAGCGATCCGCCCGATTTGTAATGGGCATTCATCATCCGCACGAGAGTGTCACATTCTCCAAGAGACTTGGAACCGGGCATTCCCCCGGGAAAAATCAAAAAATCCTTGTCAGTTGTTCTATTTTCAGCCTGAAGCTCTTCGATTCCAACATCGGCGATTACTTTCAGATTATGCGAAGACAACACTGTTTGTTCTCCGTTCACGCTCACAAGGGTGACTTCGACCCCTCCCCTTTCGAGGATATCCCTCACGGCAAGTGCCTCGATATCTTCGAAGCCGTCTGCCAGAAACATATAAACACCTTTCATATATTATTCAGTATTTTACTCAATCACTTGATAATTGTCTGGATCTGTTCACAAGCACAACTCCCGATATAACCATAACAGTTGCCAGAACCTTCTGCCAGGTAATCACATCCATCCCGCAAGCGATTGCAATCACGGATGCGATGATAGGTTGAAGATAAGAATACATTCCGACCAGAGTCGGCCGTATATTCTTCTGCCCCACAGGGATAAGGAAATATGCGACAAAAGTGGAGAATACAATCACAAAGGCTATCTCAAGCAGAGTCCTGTCAGTTATCCTGGAGAAAGGGATTTCCGCAATCTCCTCCATCGAGAAGGGAAGCGAAATGATGAGGGAGAAAAGGAACATCCATTTCATAAAGGTCACCACTGAGTACTTCTTTATCAGGGGCCTGAACACTCCGAGATAGGCGGCAAAACTCAGACCGTTCAGAAGCATCAGCACTATACCTACAGGGCTTGTACTCTCCACTCCGTTGGGAGCGTGCACAGAATTGAAAATCAAGAAAAGCACTCCGCCAAAACTGATTGCCACCCCCAACGCTTTCTTCATCGTCACAGGCTCTTTTACTGCAACTGCGGCTATGAACATTGTGAAAATCGGAGTGAGGGTACTGAGGATGGAGATATCTATGGTAGTAGACATCGTGGTTGCGTATAGAAAAGTGATTTGAGGAGTGAAAAGACCAAAGAACGAAGCAATTGCAACTTTCCATAAATCACTGACATCCATTCTCTCACGGGTAAGGAATGCAGAAATGAGCCAGAACAGAAGGGTGGCACCTGCCGCCCGCATAGTGAACAGAGCGAACGGAGGCACCATACCCGAATTGGATATATCCTTGCAAAAAACAATATTCAGACCGAATATCGAATATGCACCGGCAGCTGCAAGATGACCTACAAGACTATCCTTTTTCATTTAGTTCTACTTTGTGCATACAGCCTCTCAAAGAGACCGTTCTATCAACGGTTGCAGGAGATCTCGACACCGTGAAGCATCACGCAGTTGTTTGACATTGCATTCACCCTGTATGATGCGGCACCGGAATTGTTGATTCTGATTCCGACACTCCCCTGCCGGTTGGCAGATAAGACTCCCGTACCGTCAGACCATTTGAGATCCAGGCTCTCCGGAAGATTTTCCTTAATCTGCAAAGGAGTTTTGGATGACTGAGTGGAAGCCTTGACTCCGAGAGTGTTACCCTCAACATATACAGTGATTTTACTCTGAGGCATAAAGGCGGCAGTGAGTATTCCTTCAGTAAGTCTCTCTACATTTTCGTCATCGAAGCGGCAGAGTGTCCACTTGGTTCCGTTGGTTGTAGCGGGTACTCTCTCTATCCTCACTCCCCATCCACTGCGGGTTGCGGGGTCGTATTTCACATATATGTCCATATAACAGCCACTGCCTCCGAAGCCCTGTCCTTCCACCTTGCCGGGAGAATAGGACAGAGAGAAACTCATATCTCCGTACTCTGCGTCCTGTGCGAAAACCATACGGGCTCCGGCCATACCCCGGCCACTGTTCTCCAGTCCCCAGAGTCCGTCAGCTCCGTTTGTTCCTATGCCCCAGGTCCAGGGTACTCCACCGCTGCAGTTCTCGAAGAACCATCTTCCCTTGGTCGTAGCAGGATCCTCCACGGCAATGAACAGGTTTTTGAAATCAGTAGCTATTCGCTGGTCGCTTATATCGCTGTTCTCTATCGGACGCGGACTGTAAACGGTAATAGAAGACTCCGAAGCAGGGCTGAATTCATATTTCGGTGTGATAACGGCACGAAGGTAATAGCCGGTATCATATCTGTTCAGACGATAATGCTTGTAAGGGTCATCAACGAAAAGGCCCTCGGCATCGTTCATCATAGTACCGATATGCGCTCCGTCAGTGGTGTCGGGTCCTTTCTCTCTGTACCATTCAATTCTGGAGACGTCTCTGAACGATGAGTTGTCGAGACTGTAATTAAGAATGGCCAAACCATCGTGGATTGCTATCGAAGGATTCCCAAGTACGGGCGAAGCGACAGGAACAGGAAGAATCTTCAGTGTCACACCGGCAGCAATTCCGTTGGGAAGCACACAATCAACAGGTGCCACAGTTACTTTGCCGCTATGGTTGGGCTTTGCCGAAAGAGTCAGAACCCCGGAACTGGCATCAAGTTCAGCATCAAAAAGCGATTCGTCATAATTCCACTTCACTTTTGAAAGGTCCACAGAAGAAGCAGGCACAGGTGCCGGGGTAAGAACAACCTTGTTGTCGTCAGACACTCCGGCCGAATTGAGCTCATATCCGCTTGCTCCAAGCAGAAAGCGGTATGGCAGGTTGGAATATGGCTTCCAGGCTTCGCTGTACTGACCGGCCGGGTCCCATCCGTCGTCACCCTTGAGCAGATTGTAGATATTGTATTTGTCCCCGACCTTGAACGCCTCCAGCGCAGCCCCGTCGTATTCGACCGAAAGTTTCGGAGTATGTGAGCTGATTGTCAATGGCTTTCTGTCATCTCCGATAGTATTGCCGTGTACGGCATAACGGGAATAATCGTGAACTATGTTCTCCCACTCGACACTCTGAATCCTTCCGGTAAAGTCGCAGTCGATAACCGCATAGATTCCTGAAGCACTGGCTCCGTCACGGCCGCTGGCGTTCTTCGCAAAAGAGAGCATAGGATGTGTCATCTGGGGCATTCCGTAGATATGGCATCCCAGAAGCGCATTGATTCCGTCGGCATTGGCACCGCCCCAGGTGGGATGGTTGTCCACAAAATGGAAAGTACAGTTCTCGTAAACGTTCATAGTACCGCCGAATACCGAGTCATCAGTACACTGTATGAAACAATCCTTGAAATAAGCCCTCTTGGGTGCGAACCCCGCCATCATATTGAGATAGCCTACAAAACGCACATTCCGAAAATACATTCTGTCCACTCCCCTCTCCGCTGTCTGTAAAACTTCTGCGTGGTTCTTGGAATCTATACGTTTGGAGATATTCTGGGACGGATCACGCTTGTAAACGAGATCTTCCTGAGCATAATTGGCAATTGTGAGATTTTCTCCACGAAAATCGGATGACACCCCAAGAGAGTACCAGCTGCCAGTAGCACCAAGACCGGCAGCTCCGCCTTCTCCCCTGTTGCCGCAAATTCTGACATCCTCTGCATCGGAAGTCAGACCGATGAATGAAAGTCCGTGGCCGAGAATATTCAAACCCACATTCGGACGCGGAAGAACGAAACCACTGTCATCAAAGGGAAAACCCTTACGGTATGTATCGTCAGTCCAATACACGCCCGGAGCTACATAGACCGTGGTGCCGTCGGGAAGCGAAAGACTTCTTGCAGCAGAGTCATAATCACCCAGAGTCTGGAGCGTGGCCGCAATATATGGGTTCTCCAGTTCTTCCGGCGTGGCATAGGCATTCAACAGCAAGTGTTTGGAGTCCAGTTTCACCCATTTGGCATATAGAGTCATAGATGTAGAGGGACGGTCATTCAGGAAATCCCACATATAACTGTCGGCCTCTTTGTCACTATACCAACCGACGAAGGCCATTCCGTCCTTGACTGGATGTGCTGGTGCCTCGACGGCGTTTCCCGGGACAATGGTCTGGACCGGAACGCGGCTTCCACCTCCCGTATCGAATTTAACCTTCAGAACGCTCTTGGCTTCACATACTGACGAAACAAGCAAAAGAGCCAGAGCAACAGATTGAATAATTTGTTTCATAAGATATTTATTGGTTATTATTTGAGCTACTGATATGAATGTATCATTTGAAGCGGGACAAGTCAGAACGAAAAGCAATAACCAAGGCAGAGCGAAGTACACCACGCTTTCTCCCAACTGATGTCCTTGAGTTTCGTACCGGCCTTGTTGGTGTCTATCTTCCTGTCACGATTATAGTCCACAAAACAAGAGAAGTCTATGGCACTGTGACGCGACAACTTCCATTCAAGTCCAAGCGCCCCACGCAGACGGGTCACATATGCGTCGTCATATCCTTTGAAGTTGTATCCGGAATACGAAGTTCCATCGTAATTGAAATCACAGGAGACTGCGTTGAAAATATTCTTCAATTCAAAGAAAGCATAGGGTTCTATGCTTTTGAACCCAGTGTACGAGAGTTTGAGTCTGGATTTGAGTACAACATCGTTTTTGGCCTCCTGAAAAGAATTGACTGAATATGATTTATGAGCAAGAATCAGCCTCTCTCTCAAACTGAGTTTCCAGGGTCCGCGAGTGGATGCCGTGAGGTCAATATGTGCTCTGTGCGAAGGTTTGAAATCACGGGAGGTATTGTAACGGGCCACATAACAGTAGCCGGCACCAACCTTGAGGTAATTGTTTATCTTGTATGACGTGCCGAGCGTGAACTGATGCCTTTCAACAGCTGCAAATGATTCGGCACTGCGCAGCTCATATTCAGCTCCTATGTGAAGGCCCTTTGCAACTTTCCAGTCTGCTTCCAGCGATGCACGTCCGCGAACGGAAGTCTGAGCGAAAGATTGGTTCAGGGAACATAATGGAAGAAACAGCAATAACAATTTTCCGAGTTTCATACTCTGTAGCAATTTTACCTTGATAGTATATTAAAAAGATTTCAGTTTGGTAATACTCTCAGTCAATGCCTTCTCACCGGTTTCGGGCCGGAAGAATATTCGGATATATGCGGCATCTTTCAGAAAATCCATATTCCCGATTTCTATTTTTTCTATCACAGTACCCGTACGTTTCTGGAGATCCTCCATAAGCTCTGATTTGCGTGCAGGAACAAGAAGGTCAATTCGGTCATAGAGAATGGTACGACTTGAATAGTGTTTGAGCAAGCTTGTGTTTTCCAGCAACCATATCAGCCCGACAACCAGCAAGTTGGCTACAGCAGTCACAGCGACTCTGCCCCAAGACACTGCATAGAAAGGGTGTTCGCCCAACGCATCCCGGACGGAATAGACAGGAGAGAGCCCGTTCACTGCGGCAAGGGCTATAATTACAAAAAGATAGGTCATCTCACGTATAGGTACGGTTTCCGTTCTATAACGTATTATCCCGAAAATCGCAAAGAGTCCGAGAGTGAGACCCACCCCCACATCGACACTTCCCATCATATAAAGAAGAAGCAGCATAGCCGACGAAAAGGTCAAGAAGGTGAAGAAGTAATCCCTCCTGCAACTCTTTGGATAATAAAGGAAACGAATGATTATCCAACTGACCAGAAGGTTGAGACAAAACTTGATGCCAAGTTCACAAAGGCTCTGGGCCGATGTCATCGCCGCCTCTGTCAGTTGAGGCAGATTCAGCAATTCACCGTCATCGAGAACGGAGGCAATTTGATTGATTTCCGGCATATTCTGTTGATATTGTAAAACAATGATTATCGTTGTTTTTGTTATTATTGTTGGTATTGTTGGTATTGTTGATTTTGTTGATTTTGTTGATATATCTCAATTTTTCAAGAAAACGTCCCTTTCTTACCTCGGAATCGGTCATACAGATTCCGATGCAGTATTTGCTCATTTTGAACAAGCGGGCACGATGCCTGAGCAATAATCCCTTCATTGTGCCGGCAGATCGCGAATCCTGTTTGATTTCTATGACAACGACTGATCCGGCATCGGCGTTGACTGATGTCCTTGGGTTGCAGAAACGCAAACCTCTGTCGATAGTGACCCTTTCACTGAATTCCGGATTCACAAGAGTCACACGGGTAAAACTGACCGAAAGAGAAGGAGAAAGGAGTCCGGGGTCATATTCGCTCCATTCCTGAAGCCACGAGCAGGCCACAGTATCCCGTCTGAAATCCCCGAAGTTTTCCTTTGCAATTGCCATCCGCTTTTTTTTCGTTCGCCCACGATTGTTCTTGCGCTTGATTTCCAGAAAAGTCATCCCGGAATCACGGTACTGTCTCACCCTGATTTTTTGTCTGACGAGTTTCCCGTTGCGATGGGCCATAAACATTTCCAGTCCGGCGGTGTCATAGTAAAGACTCTCATAGGAGAATTCCTGCACGCCATCGGCAAAAAGGGCACGGTAGCCACAGTCCAGAGCATCTTTGAGTATGGAGTCCAACATCGGGGCAGCTATGACATACTTCGTGTCCACTCTGTTCATCAGGCGGACCCTATCCATTTCTTCAAGACTGATATGCGGAAAAGAAACCATTTACTTTATTCCGTATTCATACTCCTTTATTCTTGTGAGCACTCCTTTGGGATTGTAAATATACTCTTTCTTTTTCCTTCCAAGAGTGTCGAATTCGAATTTTCTGATGCTGTTCAGACGATTCCGGCCATCATAGACCAGTTCGCGGCTGAGTTTTCCGCTTTCGGAATACTCGAAACGCTTCCTCCACTTAAGACCAGTCATAGAATACTCGGACTCCTCGACCTTTCTTCCCTGATCGTCATATACCGTTTCATGATCGACAAATCTTTGGTTGGTGGCAAGGTCAGTTATCCACTCACGGTTGGTTCTTGTTTGGGCATCAGCTGCAAACACACAGACAACAGCCACAATGATAGACAGGATAAACTTATTCATATCCAGATTTATTTATAGATGAATAGTTTACCAGAATCTGCCGGGACCACCACCTGGACCGCCGGGACCACCGCCGGTTCCACCACCGGAACCACTGCCTGCCACATTTGTCGAGGCATTGAGTGAAGATACGGATCCACCCGAGATGCCCGCCCCGCTCCATAACAAATCAAATACGCGGGTACCTCCGTTCACAGTCACGCCTGTAGCAAAATTGTAATTTCCTCCATTGCTGATGCCGGGGAAAGACATATACAGGCCTGTTCCACCTGAGGAAGGAGTCTTGAATACCAGAACAGATTCATCACCATTCGAAAGGGAGCATACGCTATCCTTGGACCAACTTGTGGAAACTATGGCCTGGCTCAGGGATGAACCCGATTCAATGCCACCAATGGCAATAAGACTACCTCCGGAGAAATAGAATCTGTAGTTCTTCTCAGTGTTTGCATCAATGGCGACTTCGGGACTGCCGGAACCCACTGCATACACTGTGCCTCCCGTGATATACAGATTGCCGTTGGAATCCAGTCCGTCATTCTTGATTCCTCTTGCGAAGACATAGCCGTCATTAATCACCATTGTGCTTCCGGAATTGACAGCATCGTCATAAGCCTGGCTGCTGAGTTTACCTCCCTGTATCACAATATATTTCTTGGCTTCAACACCCTCATTCGCAGCACAGTTCACAGTAACGTCGGATCCACTGAAGTACAGGCTGCCATCGAACTTTACAGCCTTGGAGGATACGGAATTATCACTCCCATAGCCCTGAAAGCCACCGAAGGGCGAATATGAGGATGAAGACGAACCGTAATCAGATCCTTTCACGGTAATGACAGCTGTTCCACCCATCATAAAGCCGTCTTGATCGCAGCTGATTCCCTTGCATCCTTTGCCGTCAGCACAGATGGAAAGGGAACCGTCATCAATCACAAAGTATTTATCCGCCTTGATTCCAGCAGCACCGGTCAATTCACCGTCAATAGTTCCAGCAGAACCGTGAACGTTAATTGTCGTTGCACCACCACCGATATATACGAGGCTGTCAGAAGAGAAGCCTTTTTTGCCGGTTCCGCTGACTTCAACATTCACCGTGCCTCCGGACACTATCACAGCATCTTTTCCTCTTATACCGTGCCCGAGATTGGAAGTCACGCTTACTGTAGGACCCGACATAAAGCGAACATAATCATCGCTGGTAATGCCGGCCTTGCCTTTTGCCGTAATTTTCAGGCTGCCGCTGCCACTGAATATTATCTGTCCTTCGCTGAACAGAGCCGCCTTCATATCCTCATCGAGACCGCCCTGATCAGGATAGTCACCGTTGGAATTTACATTACCGTCTGCAAGGGAGTTGTCGCCTTCAAGGACGATAAAGGTTCTCTTCTTGCTCTGATTGTTCAACGCTGATCCGGATTTATTGGTGATGTCCGCAGCTCTAAGCACTATTGCCTGTTTCTTCTGGCTATATAGTTTGAAAAATCCGTCCGATGTTGATCCTGAAAGAATGTATTTCACGGACTCGGAGCCTTCATTCGTGATGACAACATCATTCCCGTCCACCGTGACTTTTTGATTTGCACCAGTACCGTTAACAATAGCACCGGCATCATCAGAAAAAGTCACGTTCACTATTCTGTCGAAGGTGGTTTTCGAGATGTTGTCATCGGTGTTCATATCTTCGGTGTCCGGAGAGAAAACAACAAGTTCCGGCACAGTATCATCAGAATCGGTATTGAATTCATTGTCAGGATAATACTGATTCTGAGGCATTATTCCTCTGCAAGCCGTAAAAAGCTGTCCCGAGAGAAGTAATCCTACAACAAACAATCCGGAAAGAAGATGGTGGGAAAGGGAACAGCAAACAAGGAAGAGCGTCCCTTTTGAAGAAGAAGAAAAGAATTTCATATTTATTACGATAACAAATCTTATCAATCAGTTTCCGTGCCAAAACAGTCTCTATTTGTTCCGACATAACATATTTTGCAAGCAGTTCACCAGACATTGGGGTGCAGTCCCTGCATAATATGTTTTTAATGAACAACTTTTTCGGAGCGAATGCGACTCAGGGGAGTTTGAGGGGGTCCGCCCACTCAATGAATAACATAACATATTTTGCAAGCAGTTCACCAGACATTGGGGTGCAGTCCCTGAAAAATATGTTATCTTTGCGGAAAATCCCTAATATTTTGCAATGAAAAAGATTTTGGCAACACTCCTTGCAACGCTGATGGCAATATGCCTGTCAGCCACACCGTCAGTTTTCTTCAACGTCAAAGACTTCGGAGCCGTCGGAGACGGACAGAATATTGACAGTCACGCAGTCAACGATGCTATTAACGCAGCTTCCGCAGTTGGTGGCGGTACTATATATTTCCCCGCCGGCACCTATTCCTGCTACTCCATAAGACTCAAGGACAACATCAGCCTTTATCTGGACCACGGTGCCACCATCAAGGCCGCAGTCCCCACAGAGAAAGAGGCCTATGACCTGCCGGAGCCGAACAGCTCCACATATCAGGATTTCGGACACAGCCACTGGCAGAATTCTCTGATCTGGGGTATCGGACTTCACGACATCTCCATTCGAGGATTCGGTCTGATAGACGGCACGGAAGGAATTACCAGAGGACAGGAAAGGATGAACGGCCAACCGGCTGCCAACAAGGCAATTGCGCTCAAGGAATGTCGCAACGTAACCATATCCGATATAAGTATGCTGATGTGCGGTCATTTCGCGATGCTCCTTACCGGGGTGGACAACCTCACTATTGACAATGTGAAGTGCGACACGAACCGCGATGCCTTCGATATAGACTGTTGCGCCAATGTCAGAGTCTCCAACTGTTTCGTCAACTCACTCAACGATGACGGAATCGTGCTCAAGAGTTCATACGGACTCGGATACGCCAAAGCTACCGAAAACGTCACGATAACCAACTGTCAAGTGTCCGGCTACGATCCCGGAACCCTGCTGGACGGATCATTCCAGAAAAATATCACTGCCGCTCCTGACCGCGACGGCCCCACCGGACGCATCAAATTCGGCACCGAATCCAACGGAGGTTTCAAGAATATCTCCATCTCAAACTGTGTATTCGACAACTGCAGAGGAATTGCGCTGGAGACAGTGGACGGAGCCATCATCGAAGACATCACGATTTCCAACATCTCGATGAGGGATATCTGGAATTCACCCATTTACATAAGGCTTGGCAACAGAGCAAGAGGGCCGAAAGAACTGCCCGTATCGGTAATACGCCGCGTCAAACTGTCGAACATAGTTGTCAAGAACGCCGACTGCCGCTATGCATCCATAATATTCGGACTTGAGAACCATCCGATTGAAAACATCAGTCTGAGCAACATCTACATCCAGTACAAGGGCGGTCTCACTATGGATGATGTACGCAAACAAAGAGGGACGAACAATTTCTTCACCCGTTCCAACGCAGCCAACGGAACACCTTCATTCCGTGGTTCCCAGCAAAGACCTCAAGGTTCTCCCTCAGCCGGCAGCCCCCAGCAAAGACCTCAAGGTTCTCCCTCAGCCGGCAGCCCCCAGCCGAGACCTCAAGGATTCCCTTCGATGGGGCCTGGACCAGCGGAGCAGCAAACTGCCATCGACCGCGATCCCTATGATGTCCCCCAGCAAGAAAACGGCTATCCAGAGCCTTCGTCGCACGGAATACTCCCGTCCTACGGTCTGTTCATCAGCCACGCCAAGAACGTATCTGTGGATAACGTAGAGTTCGAAACAATAGAGGAGGACAAGCGTCCTGTCATTGTTCTTATGGATGTCGAAGGAGTCAAATTCTCAAATATGAAAGTCGCCAAATCAGCCGAAGCACCGTACTTTGTGCTCAAGCAAGTCAAGGATTTCCGTGTGGAAAACTTCGAAGGGGTAAAGGACCGCAGACTGGCAGACGCAGCAGACGTGGAAATCAGCAAATGATTAATTCAGTCTGCGGTTCTGAAGCGGGCTGTGAAAACAACGACATCAGAACAGCAGACTGAAACATACAGGTCAGTTCCGCAACGGTAACGGACAGCGGAAAGAACAGTTCCGGGAGCGGTTTCATGAACGAAGTTCATATCAATCTCCCGGAATTCTTTGTTTACAGCCTCATCACCAAGTGCATCCATTGCCCAAATCATATATTGGGCGTTATTGACGTGATGATTATAGTCTATGCAGGAATAAGTGACAGGAAATTTACATTCGTACTCCTTCACTGCATCGGAAGGAATACGAAGTTTCACTGGCAGTACGCTGATGGTTGACGGTCTTCCGAGATTGCCCGAAGGTATGAGAACGGAATCCGGATACACTATTCCACGGTTGTGGAGATTCATCACTGCCCATACTGAGTTGGATATGATACACGGACTTCCCTCAGAGGAAAGCAGTTCGTAATCTCTGATAAAAAAAGGTCCCATAGATCCGCTCTGCCAGGTCTCCAGTACAACGTTTTCCTTGAAAAGTGGTCGTCGAACGATACTGATATGCATTCTGGAAAGAATCCAGACATTGTCATCGCAAATAAGATCATTATAGCCGAAGCCCTGGGACTCTGCATTATCTTCTGCAATCTGTTGGGCGAGTTTCATAAATGACGCAACTCGCAGAGCCTTGCGTTCATCAACCAGATAACTGGCTATTTTGAAAGAATTGGAAGTTATCAAGGTCAGATTTCGGCAATTACAGTTTCGCAAGCACGAACCATATCTCCGACGGAAACTTTGATGCAGGCATCAAGAGGAAGAAAATAATCAATCCTTGAACCGAATTTTATGATACCGCACTGCGTACCGGCAACAGTCTTGAGACCGAGCTGGGCATAGTTTACAATCCGTCTCGCAAAACCCCCGGCAATTTGTTTGAATAATATTTCCTTTCCCTCTTCGGAACGGATTCCGGTGCAACTGTGCTCGTTCTTCTCCGATGATTTGGGGTTGAAAGCGAGTTTATGGGCACCGGGGTAATATCTGTAATAAGAGACTTCGCCTGTCAAAGGCCAGAAATTGGCGTGAACGTCAAAGAAGTTCATATACACCGACAATTGTATGCACTCACGCTTGAGATACTCGGGTTCAAACACTTTTTCGAGAATGACTACCTTCCCGTCTGCAACGGAGGATACCGTGGTGGAACTTCCGGACGTGGTCCTACGCGGAACGCGGAAGAAAAAAGTCTGCCAGACACAGAACCATATAAGCAGTGCACAAACCGGCAAGTTGATAAGGGGCTGATGGACAAAAAATAGCAGGGTTGCAGCGACACATACGCTCAATGAATACACCAACGCAAGTGTCCCCCTGGAGTTCTTGTCTAATTTCATAATGTCAAAACAGATAATAACAGATTAAAACAGATCAAAACAAATCAAAGCAAATCAAAACAAATCAAAACAGATCAAACAGTGACATATACACGGATACAAGTGGTATGGCTATAATGGAACTGTCGAACCTGTCCAGCATTCCGCCGTGACCGGGAATGCAGTCACCGGAATCTTTGACTTTGAAATACCTTTTCCATACAGATTCGCAAAGATCTCCTGCAACTGCACCGATTGCCACTATGAAGCCTATGGCGAAAGAATGAACCAGACTAACGTCAATGAATCCAAGATACTTGAGAGCGACTGACGCTCCTGTGCACATCACGATACCGCTCCAGAAACCAATCCACGACTTCTTGGGAGAAATGCTCGGAGCCAGCTTGCGGGCATTGGGTCTTTGGCCAAGGGTGCTGCCCAGAAGATATGCCCCAATATCATTCACCCAAATCAATATGAAGAAAGAGAGGAGGAGAAGGCCGTCGAACGTGCCGTTCCTGAACACCAGACAAGATGCAAGAGAGAAAGGCAAGGCAACATAGAACAGACCGCCATAGATGTAAATGAATCTGGAAAACTCCCTTTTTTCGTTTACACTCAAGAATATGGTTGAAATCTGGACCATACAGAGCGGCAGAAGTGCCGCCCAGCACCACCTTGAGTCGAGTCCCAGACAATTGTGAAGAAACACCAGCACAAAGAAGACCACTGCCGCAACAATGGCGATGCTCTGCGTGAAATAGAACAGATTACCTATGGAAATATGATAGAACTCACACATGGCAACAAGCATACAGAGCAGAAACAGTACACCGAAAAAAATCGGGTGAATCAGAAGGCTTGCGACCACCAGACCGGCAAAAACGGCTCCCGAAATGGTTCTAACGAGCAATTTATTCATTTTCAATACTTTCTATCTGTGAAGCATCTGGAGAAACATACCCTTCAGGGCGCACTTTGGGTCCGAGTATCTTCTCAACATCATCAGCAAAAATAACTTCTTTATCGAGAAGGAGTGAGGCAACATCCCTCCACTCCTTGTCGTGGATTTTCAGAAGTTCAAGAGTCTTGTCGTGTATGTTGCGAACTATTTTCTTAACCTCTTCGTCCATAAGTTCGGCCGTCTTTTCGGAATATGGCTTGTTGAATTCGTACCCTCTGGCACCTGTCGAGTCATAATAGGACAAGTTGCCGACGGCATCGCTCATACCATAATACTGCACCATCCCGTAAGCGAGAGCAGTGAGCCTCTCGAGGTCGTTCTGGGCACCGGTGGAAGGTTCTCCGTTGAGTATCTCCTCGGCCACCCGGCCTCCGATGAGGGAACACATCTCGTCCGTCATCTGGCTTCTTGTGAGCAATTTGTGCTCTTCCGGCAGATACCACGCGGCACCAAGCGCATTGCCTCTGGGTATAAGCGTCACCTTGAAGAGAGGATTGGCATTGGGAAGCAGCCAACTGACCACGGCGTGGCCGGCCTCGTGATGGGCAATGCTCTTCTTCTCCGCAGCTGTCATTATGGAGCCCTTCTTCTCAATTCCACCGATAATTCTGTCCACTGCATCAAGAAAATCCTGACGGTCAATCACTTTCTTGTCGTGCCTTGCCGCAGTGAGGGCAGCCTCGTTGCAGACATTGGCAATATCGGCTCCGGAGAAGCCGGGTGTGTGCTTGGCCATAAATGCCACATCGAAATCCTTGTCAATGCGAAGACCCTTCATATGGACCTTGAATATCTCCTCCCTTTCCTTGAGTTCGGGCAGATCGACGTGTATCTGTCTGTCAAAACGTCCGGCCCTCATAAGAGCCTTGTCGAGTATGTCTGCGCGGTTGGTGGCGGCAAGCACTATGACTCCGCTGTTGGTACCGAAACCATCCATCTCAGTAAGAAGCTGATTGAGAGTATTTTCCCTTTCGTCATTAGAAGAGAATCCCACATTCTTGCCCCTTGCACGTCCAACTGCATCTATCTCGTCTATGAAGACGATGCAAGGAGCTTTCTCCTTGGCCTGGGCGAAAAGGTCCCTGACTCTGCTTGCACCCACTCCGACGAACATCTCAACGAAATCCGAACCGCTGATGCTGAAGAAAGGAACGTCGGCCTCGCCTGCCACAGCCTTAGCAAGGAGAGTCTTGCCAGTACCGGGAGGCCCGACGAGCAAAGCACCCTTGGGTATTTTTCCTCCCAGAGATGTATATTTCTTGGGATTCTTGAGGAAGTCCACGATTTCTACGACCTCCTCTTTGGCACCATACAGGCCGGCCACGTCCTTAAAGGTGACTTTGACCTTCTCCTTATCCGCCAACTTGCCCGTTGCCTTGCCGACGTTGAAAGGATTCATACCTGCGCCACCGGGTCCGCCGCCCATATTCTTGCCGAATCCGCGGAACATCCATCCCCAAAGGAGGATGATGAACAGGAACGGGATTATCCATTCTAAAACATTGCCCCAGATTTTACGTTCGTTCACCATCACAATCTTGGCACGGGATGCAGGTTGGAGTCCTTCATTTGCAGCCTCGAATTCGTTTTCGGGGTCGAAATGGGAAGAAGTGAGGAAATAAAACTGAGGAGCGCTCTTTGGTAGTTTCCCTTCAGCAAAATACGAACTGTATTTGTTCATAGCCTCAGGACGAACGCTTATCTGTCCTTTGAAATCGTTGCGGATGAACTTGATTTCCTTTATGTCACCGCTCTGAATCATAGTCTTCACCTGATCCCACTCAATTTTCTGTGGTTCAGCTCCACGATTTCCGAAGATCATAAATCCTATGCCTACAATCAGGAGTATGTATATCCAGGAAAGATTGATTCTAATCACATTGATTTTGCGGGGAGGCTTGTGGTTTTTCTGATTCTGGGCCATCTATCGTATAAAAATTTGATTTGCGACACAAATATACAACAAAAACAGATATGCATCCTTTTCACGAGGAAATGGAATGGGGTTATCAGACGTTTCTGAGAGCTGCGATGGTAGCCGCGGGATTCTCAGACCTGAATACGGTACTTCCGGCAACAATCAGGTTTGCGCCCGCTTGCTTGAGAGCTGCGATATTGTCCAGATTGACACCACCGTCCACCTCTATTGTCGCTTCGGCCCCTCGCCTGTCTATTTCTTCACGAAGAAGTGCTATGCGGTCAAGCGATTCATAGATGAACTTCTGACCGCCGAAGCCTGCGAAAACGGACATAATCAGGAAATAGTCGGCCTTGCCTATGAATGGGAAAAGTTTCTTTACAGGCACATCTGGATTGATTGCCAGTCCGGCCTTGATTCCAAGAGAATGCAATTTGTCAATAAAAGAAGCACTGTGCCTTCCGGCAGCTTCGTAATGGAAACTGACCATCTGTACACCATCCTGATGCAGTTTGTCAAACCACCTTTCGGGATGAACCACCATCAGATGAGCATCCATAGGAATGGCAGCAACAGCGGACAGAGGATCCAGCACGGAGAATCCGAAAGAGATATTGGGAACCAGGGTTCCGTCCATAATATCGAGATGAATGACATCGGCCGCAGAATTGAGCATCTCGACATCTTTCTCAAGATGAAGAAAATCGGCGGCAAGTAGTGAAGGAGCTATCTGTAGTTGCATACCACGTCTTCAAGTAGTTTGACGAATCTGTCCAGGGAGGCGAGTTCCATCCTTTCTCCGGGAGCGTGAACTCCGCGAAGTGTGGGGCCGAAGGAAATCATATCCAGACCGGGGAACTTGCGGAGGAAAAGGCCGCATTCCAGACCGGCGTGAATAGCCTTGACCTCTGCTTCCGTCCCGAAGAGCCGCCTGTAGGACTCAACACAGACAGAAAGGATGTGCGAATTGATGTCAGGAGTCCATCCAGGATATGGATCCTTATGAGTGACACAGGCCCCTGTGCCATAAAAAGCGGCTTCAACCTTGGCTCCCATCATAGAGCACTGGCTCTCGACCGAACTGCGCTGACTGGTGCCCACAAGAAGCAAACCATCGGATGTAATTGTCCTGACACTGGCCAGATTGGTGGAAGTTTCGACAAGCCCGGGTATATCCTGGCTCATAGCCCACACGCCGTGCGGACAAGCGAAGAGCGACTCGATGACAGCCGTGGCGACGGAATCGTCAATGGACTCGTCAGCCTGAGATTCTGAACAGCAGGTCACCAGACCGGGATCCGTGCTGTGATATTCTGCTGCAAGTGTCCTGCCGAAATCGGCAAATCGGCTCTGCAATGCCGTGGCATCGGGTACGGCGACAACTGCAGCGGACTCCCTTGCTATGGCATTATGTTTACCGCCACCGTTGAATGATACAAGTTGAAGCCCAAAGGGCAGTTCGGAATGAAGGAAGCGGAAGAGCTCCTGAACGGTGTTTGCCCGTCCCTTGTTGATATCATCTCCGCTATGACCGCCGATTCCGCCCTTGATTTCCAGTGAGAGCACCTTCCAGCCGGGATTCACGGGAGTCTTGCCGAAACGGAACTCAATGTCCGTATGCATTCCACCGGCACAGCCGATGAAAAGCTGGCCTTCGTCTTCGGAATCCAGATTAATGAGAGTCTTCCCAGTAAAGAAACCTTCCTGTAGAGCGAATGCCCCGTCCATACCTGTCTCTTCGGAAATAGTGAACAGACATTCTATTCTGCCGGAAGGACGCGGATCTTCCAGAAGGGCGATACAGGCAGCAATGCCGATACCGTCATCAGCGCCCAGGGTCGTATCTTCCGCTACCATCCATCCGTCCTTTATTACATAGGATATGGGGTCGTGCAGGAAATCGTGTGAAGACCCACTGTTCTTCTCGCATACCATATCCTGATGGGCTTGCAGGACGATGCAGGGAATATCCTCCTTGCCAGGAGCAGCTTCTCTGGTTATCAGCACATTGCCCGTACTGTCAGTAGTACAGGCAAATCCGTGCGAGGCGGCACGGTCACATAGCCAGCGCGTCATAGGCTCTTCGTGGCCCGACTCGCGTGGAATCAAAGTTATCTCCTTGAAAATTTCAAGAACAGAATTCGAGTCCATAATTCATTACGGGTAAATATATATTACGGGTATAAAGAGATATCAGAAACTGAGTATCTCTTCAATGTCGGAAACATACTTTCTGAACACACGGTCCGTGGACATAAGGTCAGAGACTGTGTTGCAGGCATGAAGCACAGTGGCGTGGTCCTTGCCGCCAAGCTCCATTCCTATGGTTGCAAGAGAGCAGTTGGCTATATGGTTGCGGCACAGGTACATCGCTATTTGACGGGACTGGACGATATTGCGTTTCCTCGATTTGGAAACGAAGTCTTCGCTTGAAATGTTGAAATAGTCACAGACAGTTCTCTGCACCTTATCTATTGTGACATCGGACTTCTCCTCCCCGACAATCTTCTCAGCGATATTGGAAACAATCTCCATAAGAGGTTTGTCCGGTGCGACTGTAGAATAAGCGATGAGTGAAATCAGCACACCCTCAAGTTCCCTGAAATTGGATTTTATGCGGCCGGCGATGAATTCGAGAACCTCATCCGGAATATCTACACCCTCCCTGAAACAACGGTTGCGCAGCATCTCGAGACGGGTGTTGTAGTCAGGATGACCGAGCTGTACCGAAAGACCCCATTTGAAACGGGAGAGGAGACGCTCCTCGAAATTCTGAAGATCCACCGGTGCACGGTCCGAAGTGAATACGAGCTGCTTGCCGTTCTGGTGAAGGAAATTGAATACGTTGAAGAACGCTGACTGCGACCCCGGACCTATCAGGTCCTGAATGTCATCGACAATGAGCACATCTATCTTGCAATAGAATGCCAGGAAGTCAGTGAGTTTGTTGCGCACGTTCACTGCATCCATATATTGGGTCTTGAACTCGTTTCCGGTAACGTAAAGAACTACCAGTTCGGGATATTTGTCTTTAATGGACAAACCAATGGCCTGGGCCAGATGGGTTTTGCCAAGACCGGGGCCTCCGAATATGAACAAGGGATTGAAAGGAGTCTTGCCGGGTGCGTCGGAAATACTGGAACCGGCGCAGATGCCTATCTTGTTGCATTCGCCTTCGATGAGATTGTCGAAGCAATATGCAGGATTGAGCCTGGGATTGATTTTGACTTTGTGAAGTCCCGGATATACGAATGGGCCGGGATTGGATTGAGTCTCTATCGTGACCTCCCTGTTGATCGGAGTCTTTGCTGACTGTGCGTAAAAAGTCATTGCAGACTGATTGCTCACAGGACGGACCATATAAGAAAGCTTGGCACCGGCACCTATTACGCGCCTCAATGTCATCTTTAGTATTTCGAGATAGGCTGACTCAAGATATTCCCTGAAATAATCGGAAGGAACTTCAAGGGTGAGACGGGAGTCGGTGAACGAGACGGGACGGACCGGCTTGAACCAGGTAGCGAACTGCTGCGGCTCAATAATCTGCTCGATGATATGCAGACAATTGTTCCAAATATCTATATGTTTTTCCTGTTCGTTCATCATTTTTTCACCAGTGCAAAAATGGATGATAAAAAAATGAAAAAAAAACAAAAATACTATTGACAATAATAAAATTTAGTATTATACAGGCTTGTGGAACCCAAAACCAATGTCATTTAAATCCCTATATATCAATTACTTATAGAAATCTAAAAATGTAATTATATCAATATTAACAAATTATGAAACCAAATGCTGTTTGGGGCAAAATAACACGCAAAAAAAGTTCACAGAGTCTTTCTGTAAGGAGAGATATCCGTCATTCCTGATACCTTTACAACAAAAGCACCCGGAAAAGAATTGCGTATTTCGTTCAAGGCATTCTGGGCATCTTCAGGGTTTGTCGACAGCGCCGTCACATACTTGTACAGAGTCCCGGATTTGTACCGTCTGACAGTCAGACCGGAGAAACAACCGTCATTTTCGTCAATTGACCGGGACGAAGCCAACAACTGCACTCCATACCGGACTTCAGGGGCTTCGGTGACTTGATTGACTTCGGTGACTTGATTGACTTGATTGACTTCGGGGGTCTCCGGAATTTGAGGCAGAGCTTCGGGGGACGCCGCTTCCGAACCGTCACGGTATGCCTTTATCGCAGAAAACAACCTCGCCGCAATTTCCTTCCTGTGCTGTATGTTGCGGAGTACGGCAAGATCCGATGAATTGGAAATAAACCCGAGTTCGACAAGGACAGAAGGCATAGATGTCATCCAAAGTACAAGGAAAGGGTTCTGCGAAACTCCCCTTGCATTGGAAATAGGCCCGCCGTGGAGCGCGGAATCGGCCAGTTCGGCAAAATGAATGCTCTTCTCGAGATTGGAATTCTGCATCAACTGCATAAAAATATACGATGCCGGGTCGGAGGGGTCAAAACCTTGATATTTCTCGCTGTAATCGTCCTCAAGCAGAATCACCGAGTTTTCCCGGCGGCATATCTCCATATTGGAAGCGTACAGGTCTCTGTTCTTGTTGGAAGACTGTCCGAGGACGTGTACGGAATAACCGTTGGCCGCGGTGCCGGTCGTGGAGTTGATATGTATCGATATGAACAGATCGGCATCGGCGTCATTGGCAATTCGGGCACGCTGCTCAAGTTCAGGAAAAGTGTCTGAAGTGCGAGTCATTATGATTTTCACTTCAGGCCAGGCTTCCTGAATCAGTGCTGCAAGACGGAGGGATATGTCAAGGGTGAAATCCTTCTCGTAACTTTTCCTGTCTTTGCTCACTGCTCCGGGATCCTTGCCCCCGTGTCCGGGATCTATCACTATGGTCTTAAGACTCAGACCGTCCTGTGCTGAAGATATCAGGCAGAGCAGAAAGCAGAAGAATATGCAGATTGTGCGTTTCAAAAATTATAGGTAAATTCGCAGGTTTTACAAATTTATGTAAAAAAACGCATTTGAGAAAGCTGTCGCTCATATTTCCGATTCTTTTCGCGCTCTGTCTCCTGTCGCCTGAATGCTATGCTCAAGTGCGCAGGATAGCGGACAGACGTCAGACTCACAAATACGGAACACTGACCGTCAGGGAGAAAGAAGCTCCCGACTCTCTTACTCTGGCGCGTTTGGATTCGCTTGCCAGGGCCGATTCGCTGCACCGTGAAGATTCAATAGCCGTTTTGGGCAAGAGTTCGTTGGACAGACCTGCTTTTTCGACCGCGAAAGACTCCATACTGGAAGTTTTCAGGGACGGTCGGAGACTTATATATTATTATGGCGACGTGAGCGTGAAGTATCAGGATATGGAGCTCACGGCAGGCTATATGGAATATGATATGAACTTGAGCGAGGTCTATGCCAAAGGAGTGTTCGACACTCTCAAGCAGGAGTGGACAGGCCAGCCGGTAATGACGCAGGGAGGGCAGACCTACAATATGGAGGAGGTGAGGTACAACTTCAACACGCACCGTGCCCTTATCAAAAATATGGACACCGAGGAGGACGAAGGCGTCCTGCACGGAGAAAACATCAAGATGATGGAGGACAAGTCCATCAATATGACTCACGGAGTCTATACTCTCTGCGACGCTCCAGAACCACATTATTACCTGAAACTGTCGATGGGCAAGGTAATTACGGAGCCGACTCGCAAAACCGTCTTCGGGCCGGCCAATCTTGTGGTCGGCGGAGTCAACCTGCCTTTCATAGGACTGCCGTTCGGCTTCGTTCCGGAGAGGCCGGAAAGGGCCACAGGCATTCTGATGCCCACCTTCGGCGAAGAAGAGAACCGAGGTTTCTATCTGCGCGACCTCGGTATGTATTTCGCTATCGGCAACCACGTCGACATATCTGTAACCGGGGACATATATTCTCTGGGGTCGTGGGCACTTGACCTCAATTCAAGGTATAAGTTCAACTACAAGTTCAACGGAAACCTTACCGCCAACTACTCATACAACAAACTCGAAGGGACAAAAAGCGGAGAATATGACATCTCGACGGATTTCGGTCTCAAATGGACACATACGCAGGATTCCAAAGCCCGTCCCGGAACAAACTTCAGCGCATCGGTGAATTTCTCAACCCCTACCAACAACAGATACAATTCGAGGTCGCTGAGCGAAGCTATGCAGAATCAGGTCCGTTCCTCCATCTCATACTCCCGAAACTGGAACGGCAAGTTCAACCTGAGTTTGAACCTGCTGCACAGCCAGACCAACAACCAGAGCCCCTCTGACAGTACGAGAGACGCTTCCTACTCTTTCTCTCTGCCCAACATCACTTTTTCGATGAGTACCATCTACCCTTTCAAGAAGAAAAACAGGGTAGGCAAAGAAAGTGCTCTGGAAAAGATTTCATTCGGATACGGCACTTCACTCCAGAACACTATAGGATTCAAGGCCAGCGAGTTCAACCTCAAGGACCCCGACTTCGTCGATAAGTTCCAGACTTCGATGAACCACAACTTCAACATCGGACTTCCCAGTTTCCAGCTGCTCAAATACTTGAATTTCAATCCGTCTATCAGCTACGGAATGAACTGGTACTTCCGTCAGAAAGAGGCATCGTACAATGCGGAGAAAGATACGGTTGAAGTCAGAAACGGTCATATGTTCGGATCTTTCGGTCTCACGCAGCAAGTGTCCGGAGGCATATCGATGAGCACACGGCTATACAGTATGTTCAATTTCGGCCAGGGACACAAAATCAATGCAATCCGACACGTCATATCCCCATCCGTGTCGATGTCTTTCTCGCCCGACCAGAAGACTGCCCTGAACGGATACAGGACTTTGGAATATACTGACAAGAAAGGACGGGAAAGGACATACAACTATAACGTGTATGAGGGTTTGGGAGGCAGTGTTCCAGGAAACGGCAAGTCTGCCAGTGCGTCATTCACCATCAACAACAATATCGAGGCCAAGGTGCGGGACTTCGCCGACACGACGGGGAAAGGCACCAAAATCGTGAAACTGATTGACAACCTGTCACTGTCCGGCTCGTACAATTTCCTGGCCGACTCAATGAAAATGAGCGAAATTTCGTTGACAATGGGCACCAATCTGTTCAACAAGATAAGTCTGAACGCAAGAGCGACATTCGACCCATACGGAGTTGACAGCAAAGGTATAAGACATTCAAGATATGCTGTGACTGAGGGTCAGGGACTCGTCAGATTCACTGCTGCAAACATATCTGCCAGCTGGACAATGAACGGCAAAGGGGAAATAAACGGTTTCGACGGCACCAAATCAAGCGGAGGAGGGAGCCAGGTAAGTGCCAATTCCACTTATCAGAGAGTTTACAAGAATCCATTGACAGGAGAAAACATACCCGGAGGCTGGCTCTACTACACCAATCCCAGCGCTCCCTGGTCAATTAATCTGAGTGCTAGTTTTACGTATTTGAAAGGTTATGATTTCAACACCACCACGGGAGAACTCAGCCCCAAGAACAAATACACTGCAACTCTTAGCGCGAGCGGAAGCCTCAGATTGAGTCCGAGACTGAATATGAACTGCTCTTCAGGCTATGACTTCATTGCCCACAAGATTACCCCAAGCCAGTTCAGTTTCACTTATGACCTTCACTGCTTCAACATTTCCGTATCGTGGGTTCCTACAGGTTTTTATAAATCATACAGTTTCAGAATAGCCGCAAATGCCTCAGCCCTTGCCGATCTTCTGACATTCAGGAAGAGCAACAGTTATATGGACAACTACTGATACCGTACAATTGTAGGTCCCTTGAAAACACGAGAAGTCCAGCAATAGCCGGACTTCTTGAGTGCTCCCTTAGGGGCTCGAACCCTAGACACCCTGATTAAGAGTCAGGTGCTCTACCAACTGAGCTAAGGAAGCAATTTTGTCAATGTCTTGTGACCCGTTCGGGGCTCGAACCCGAGACCCCCACATTAAAAGTGTGATGCTCTACCTACTGAGCTAACGAGTCCTCCGTTTTGGGATTGCAAAGTTACCTTTTTTGTGATAAATATCCAAATAATATTTGGGAAATATTACAAAAGTTTTGACAAATCTTTCTCCGGTATGAACTTGAGTTCATTCTCCTGTATGACCTGTCTGGCCAGACTGTTGTTGTCCGTACGGAATACGAGACATCCCTTTCCGTTCAGGAGAAAAGAATAGAGGTATGCAATGCTGATACCCTTGGATGCGAAAAGTTCGATGGCATCAGCGGCACGACCGGGGACATCGTCAAGTTCGAGAGCGAAGACTTCGCAAAGAGAAGCGGCAACCCCGTGCTCCCGGAGAGTGTCATATGCCTTCTGCGGCTCACTGCAGATAATGCGGCAGATTCCGTATTCGGCAGTATCGGCAATGGTGGATGCTATCAGCTGTATTCCCTCTTCCTTCAACAATTTGAGAACCTTGACCAAGGTGCCGGACTTGTTCTCGATAAAAATTGAAATCTGATTGATTGTCATATAGTTCGCAGTTAATTAAAATTTCTTTCTTAAATCTTTCACTCTCACGGCCTTGCCTTCGGATTTCGGAAGACTGTTCTTGGGTACGAGCCTTACCTTGGGGGTGATGAGAATTTCGTCGCGCAGTTGCCTTGTAATCTCTTTCTCAAGGGTCTGAAGACGTGAATAGTCATCAAAAATCATATCTTTAAGCTCCACATCGACTGTCATCGCATCGTTGTCGGAAAGCGTTTCCAGAGTGATAAGATAATCGGAAGCGAGTTCCTCGAAATGCATCAGAACAGTCTCTATCTGAATGGGGAAGATGTTGACACCTTTGAGAATGATCATATCGTCGCTACGTCCTTTCATCCTGTCCAGACGCAGGTGATGACGTCCGCAGGGGCAGTCTCCCGGCAAGATTCTGGTCAGGTCTCTGGTACGATAACGGAGCAGCGGCATAGCCTCGCGGTTGATGGTGGTGAGCACCAACTCCCCTACCTCACCGTCCGGAACAGGTTCGAGGGTGTCAGGATTCACAATCTCGACTATGAAATAATCCTCCCAGATGTGCATACCGTTCTGCTCACGGCATTCGAATGCCACTCCCGGACCCATCATCTCGCTCATTCCGAAGGAGTTGTACGCCTTGATGCTGAGCATATCCTCTATCCTGCGGCGGGTATCCTCAGAATGTGGCTCGGCACCTATGACCAGAGTGCGCAGACTGGTGTCACGCCTGGGGTCAATGCCTTTCTCGCACATCACTTCATAGAGCCTGGCAGCATAAGAAGGAATGGCATGCACGACAGTCGTCCCGAAATCAGTGAAGAACTTGAGTTGTCTGAGAGTATTGCCGGCAGCGGCCGGTACAGTAAGCATTCCCAGACGTTCAGCTCCGTACTGGAAGCCCAGACCTCCGGTGAACATTCCGTATCCCGAAGTGTTCTGAAAGACATCTTCGGGACGGCATCCTACCATCCACAAGCAACGGGCTACAGCATTTGCCCACTGATCAAGGTCTTTGGCAGTATGGAGAATCACCGTAGGATTGCCTGTGGTACCCGAACTGGAATGCAATCGTGTACACTCACGAAGAGGTACGGAAGCTATTCCGAAAGGATAGGTGTCACGAAGGTCCTGCTTTGTGGTGAAAGGGATTTTCTTGAGATCGTCAAGTGTGCTGATATCAGAGACGGAGAGACCGTTTTCCTTGAAACGTCTGTGATAAAAAGCAGAGTCCATACAGTGCTTTACAGTAGTTTTGAGACGTTCGGTCTGCAGAGCCTCCAACTCGCTGCGGGAGAAACTCTCCTCGGGATTGTAGAATTCCTTGTAATCCATACTCTATTTGAGTTTTCTGTTGTCGATTACGAAACGGTTCTTCCCCTCACTTCTGGCCAGAGTGCCGGGCTGCTTCACCTCCACCTTCACGCCTATGCTCAGCACGCTCTTGATTCTGGCAGACAGTTCCTTCTCCAGGCGGATGATAGGTTCGAAAGTATCGAAGCCCTGGGCAAAGAATTCAGGCCTGACCTCCACCTGGACGGTGAGCGTGTCGAGGTTGCCTGCCCGGTCCACAATCAGCAGATAATGCGGTGCACATTCCGGCATACTGAGGATGACGCTCTCCACCTGACTCGGGAAAACATTGATACCTCTTATGATAAGCATATCGTCGCTGCGTCCGAGTATCTTTCCCATTCGTATGGAAGTGCGCCCGCACTCGCAAGGAGTGTCATAAAGAGTGCAGAGGTCTCTGGTACGGTAACGCAACAGAGGCATACCCTCCTTTGTGAGAGTTGTGAAGACCAGTTCCCCACTCTGTCCGCAGGGAAGCGGCGAAAGAGTCTCGGGGTCAATTATCTCAGGGAAATAATGGTCTTCATTGATATGGGAACCGTTCTGGGCGTCACACTCGTAGCTGACGCAAGGTCCCATAATCTCACTGAGACCATAAAGATTGAATGCCTTGATACCGAGCCTGTTCTCTATCTCGTGCCTCATATTCTCAGTCCAGGGCTCAGCTCCGAACGCTCCGGAGCGCAGTTTGAGATCCTCCTTGGCAATGCCCATCTTTTCCATAGTCTCAGCCAGATGAAGCGCATAGGAGGGAGTGCAGGCTATTCCTGTGACACCCAAATCCTTGAGCAGACGAACGTGTTTCTCGGTACTACCGGTTGATGCCGGGACCACTGCGGCACCGAGATTCTCGACACCGTAATGTACTCCAAGCCCTCCTGTGAAGAGGCCGTATCCGTATGCAACGCTGAATATGTCATTTCGGGTTATGCCGTAAGATGTGAGACATCTGGCCATACATTCGCTCCATACAGAAATGTCTTTGCGGGTATATCCTACAATGGTGGGATTGCCGGTGGTGCCGGAGGATGCGTGGATGCGTATGATTTCGGAACGTGGTGCAGCGGTAAGGCCGAACGGGTAGTTGTCCCTGAGGTCCTGCTTGGTGGTGAAGGGAAGTTTGACAATGTCATCCACGCTGCGGATGTCGTCAGGAGTCACATCGGCTTCCTGCAACTTCGAACGATAGAACGGAACATTGTGATATACATACTCCACTACCCGGTGAAGACGTTTACTCTGAAGCTCACGTCTGGCATCAACGGACATACATTCCTTGTTCTCGTTCCAAATCATAAGGCGGAATCAAAGCATTTGAGATTGGCCTGGACTACGGCGTCTCCCTTAGGTGCAAAAACAACAGCGATTGCCTCCCTTATCTGGGCCTGACTGAGTATTCCAAGATGTGCAGATGCCGCACCGAGCAGAACCATATTGGCACCTCTGGGATTTCCGGCCTGTTTGGCAACGGCATCAATGTCCAGGCTGACACAATGAGGAAGAGAACTGAGGGACTGCTGAATCTGCTCGATCGGGGGATAATTCGGGATATTGACAAGAGGTACTGAGCCGGTGACCACGATGGCATCTGCAGAAAGGCAGGATGCATAGCGCAGTGCCTCCATAGGTTCCATCGATATGATAAGGTCAGCCTGCCCACGGGGAATAAGGTCACTCCATATTGTCCCGGTAGAGAGTCTCAAATTGCTCTGGACATCTCCGCCGCGCTGGCTCATCCCGTGTACTTCGGCCTGCTTGAGCGTAATTCCGGCCCTTGTGGCAGCCTCACCTATGACAGTCGCGATTGAAAGGATTCCCTGTCCTCCGACACCGCACAGAATAATGTCTTTCTTCATTTTTTGTGACGTTTGAGAGTCTGCATACATTCCCTTCTGGGAATAATGACTGAAACTCCGTGATATTCAATCTCTTCTCTGATAACGGAAGTGATATTGTCCATATTGGCCGGAAGAGGGACCACAACACGGACGTGTTCTTCGGAAACCCCGAGTCCGCGGCAGATTGCCTCAAACTTGCTGGTGCCGGCAGAATCCTGACCCCCGGTCATTGCAGTGGTGAGATTGTCGGACAGAATTACGGTTATGTCGGCGTTCTCGTTCACGGCATCAAGCAGTCCTGTCATACCGGAGTGAGTGAAAGTGGAATCACCGATGACGGCAATCGCAGGATATACTCCGGCATCGGAAGCACCTTTGGCCATAGTGATGGAAGCGCCCATATCAACACAACTGGCGATGGCACTGAAAGGAGGAAGAGCCCCGAGGGTATAACAACCGATATCTCCGAATATCCGGGCTTCCGGATACTCCGAAGCAACCTTGTTGAGCGCGGCATAGACATCCCTGTGTCCGCATCCGGGACAAAGTTGGGGAGGTCTGGGCGCAACTGGAAGCTCCGAAGACGTCAGGTTCTGACAGCCTGCAGCACCGAGAGCGGCGGCCACATTATCCGGATCAAGTTCACCGGTACGGGGAAGAATACCGGTCAGACGACCTTCTATCCTGTATCCTGCCCCCAGCATACCCCTGATTTCCTGCTCCACCACCGGCTGCCCATCCTCCACGACAACGATGCGTGAGCAACGGTCGGCAAGAGATTTGACTGCCGATTCGGAAATGGGATAACGGTTTATCTTGAGTATTGGAACGTCCACTCCGGATTCTTTTACATAATTGTAGGCTATTCCGCAGGCAATGACTCCAAGTGCGGATTTGCGCACTCCGGACTGACATTCGATTGCGGAAGATGATTCATTGTATTTGAGAATATCTTTCTGCTTGTCAATCAAGGTGAGATAATTGCGCCTTGCAATAGCGGGAAGCAGGACCCAGGACCTTCCTTCAGGAAGATTGACAGCATTCTGGTCACGGCGCTCCACTTCCGTCTCGACGGCGGCACGGGAATGAGCCAGACGGGTGACCATCCTGATAACCACGGGCAGTTTGATTTTTTCAGAGAAATCAAAGGCTTCCTGAACCATATCGTATGCTTCCTGCTGGGTGGAAGGCTCAAAGAGCGGAGTCATCGCAAACCCGGCATAAAAACGGGAATCCTGTTCATTCTGGGAAGAGTGCATCGAGGGGTCATCAGCAGCCACCACGACAAGCCCTCCGTTAACACCGGTAATGGCAGAATTGACAAAGGCATCGGCGCACACGTTCATTCCCACGTGCTTCATACAAACCAAGGCCCTCTTGCCGGCGTAAGACATTCCGAGAGCGGCCTCCATCGCAGTCTTTTCGTTGGTACACCAGCGGCTGTGAACTTTCGCGGCGGCAGCTCCCCCGTCTTTCTGAATGAATTCCGTGATTTCGGTGGACGGCGTACCGGGGTATGCATATACACCGGAAAGACCTGCGTTGAGCGCTCCGAGAGCTATGGCCTCATCTCCTAATAGCAGTTTTTTCATAATGATATCTTGTCTGCGTCCTCCAGAACAGGGAAACGTTTCCTGAAAGCCTCAAGCCCAGGGATGTCCAGTTCGCTGCCGTTAGGGAGGACATTTCCGTAAGGATCAATGATTGCCGAGTCACCGCTGTATGTACAGGATGGGTCACTCCCCTCCCTGTTCACAGCCACGACATAAGACTGGTTCTCGATTGCACGGGCCCGAATAAGGCTCTTCCACGCATCGGAACGAATCTGCGGCCAGCTGGCGACACAGACAAGCACGTCATAAGGTTCGGAAGGATTATTTCTAAGCCAGGCGGGGAAACGGAGATCGTAGCAGACTGACAGTCGGAAACGGACGCCCTGCCATACTGCATCAACCCGCCTGTCTCCGGCAGTATAACGCAGATGCTCTCCGCTGAACGTAAACAGATGGTGCTTGTCGTAATCGGTGACAGAGTCGGGAGTGACGAAGTGGAAACGGTTGTAGAAGCGACCGCCCTCCTTCGTGGAAATGCTTCCGGCAATAGCGCAGTTCCGCTCCCTGGCGGTGCAGACCATCCAGTCCAGACCCAGATTGTGTTCTTCGGCAACACCCTCTGGATGAGTGGCAAAACCTGTGGTAAACATCTCAGGAAGGACATACAGGTCAGATTTGGGAAGAGAATCGAGAGCCGCGCCGAAACGGGCAACATTCGCCTCAGGATCAGCCCAAACAATATCTGACTGAATGTAACTAATTTTCATACACTACCGACTAAGTAAAGAGAAAAAAATAAGT
>DCIN01000056.1 GCA_002315815.1 Bacteroidales bacterium UBA1725
ACCAAGTTATTTTTTGAGATTTACATAATACCCGAAACCAATCAAAAGCCAAATCGTAATCCTATGTTGATGTTGATGTTCAACTGATTTGTTGTTCTGATACTGGCCGGTTGCCCGCAAGGGAAATAATATCTCAAGCCCGGGTCGGCATAGAGGCCCAGCCAGTCGGTAAAGAGATACTCAACACCGGCCCCGACACCCGCAGACCACTGCACACCACTGACAGGAGATTTGATGATATGGTTGGATTTGGCTGCGACATTGTACCTGTTCGATACTGCATATTCCACCTCTCCGACGGCGTATCCATAAACCTTGAATCTACGGGTTGAGACAAAATCGTATGACAGGTTCAAGGGAATACCAAGATAATCAATGTCGTGAGTCACGCTACCGGCATCGTTGTTATACTTTCCGTCATACACTGTCCTGAGATGGCTGTAATCCAGACCCGTCCCGACAGACATATTGGGCATCAAATAGAAGCGCACCCCCAGTCCGAAGGTGACAGGAAAAGAATGCACATATTCGCCGGTCTTCTCGAGTCCGGGAATTTGATCCTCAAAAATTGCAGTTCCTCCGCTGAAACTGAAATCGGAATCCACAGTCAGAGATTGTATGGATCCCTGCGCGTATAACTGGACGTTTTTGCCAAAAATGGAATTCTTTACGGATGTATTCTCCTCCCAAACCAGTGGAATAGTCTCTTCAGGAGACACGTGACGGCGAATCACGCTCCCTGATATACCCCTTGATGAATCATCACCCTCAATATCTTCAACTGCAGTTTCGGGGAGAATGTCACTGTCTGATGAAGTATCTGAATTATCGTTGCCCTGTGAAGATTGGACAATTACCGGTGCAGATTGAGCAATTGCAGATGAAGATTGAACAATTGCAGTTGAAGACTGAGCAATTGCAGTTGAAGACTGAAGAATTTCCGATGCAGATTGAGCGTTGTCCAGTGCCGGTTGAACCTGAGCAAGCGGAGCAGTCACATCAGTGGATTTGAAAGTGTCAGTCACGACAAGCGCAACGAGCGCAACAGCGGCGGCACAGGCTAAACCCCAACCCCAACCACGTCTCCAGCTGAAAACCGGAACTGGGTCATCAGCCACTCTGATTCGCGATGATATTGACTTCCAAACGCGGCGCGGAGGTCTGATTTCCGCATCCTCAAAAATGGATCTCAACTCACTGTCGAAATCCTGTTTATCGTCAAACTTCATTCTACTTCCTGTTTTTAATCATCTGTTGCAACATCATTCTTGCTCTCTGAAGTTGCGAACGAGAGGTAGCCTCTGTAACACCCAGTTCCTCAGATATCTCCTTGTGAGAATATCCTTCGATAACATACATATTGAAAACTGTGCGGAAGCCGGGAGGCAGGGAGGAAATCATACCCAACAGTTCCCTATAACCTATTTTCTCTAGTGCGCAGGGCTCATCCGAACTCACATTCCAAGCTGCCTCCACGTCCTCACAGTTTTTCAGCACGTCCTTCTTTCTTAGACTCATCAGTGCAGTATTCACAAAAATCCTGCGCGCCCACCCCTCGAAGGATCCGTCACCAGAATAGGTGCCGAGTTTTGCGAAAAGCGTTACGAAACCGTCCTGAAGGACATCTTCCGCTGAATCTCTCTCTCCCATATACCGCAGGCACACGGCAAACATCTTCGCGGACAGGGAATCATATATCGCTTTCGCTTCCCTGTCATTAAGATGCGTTTTATCTTTGAAAAGTTGCACGAAGATTGCAATTAATACTGCGAAAATACACATTTTTTAATCAAAAGTCATACTTTTGCATTGTAATGCGAAGAATAGCAGCATATCTGACAGCCCTGACACTGGGTATTCCCTCCTTTGCACAGAACGGGGCGGATTTCATCAACGCCGTACAGGCGTTTTCCGATGGCAATTTCAAGAAAGCGGAGATTCTTTTCAGTGTTCTCCACGCAAAAGACAGCACCGACAGCGCAGTCACTCATTATCTCGGGCTGTGCGAGTTTTCTACAGGAAAAGTGCAGATTGCCGAAGCACACCTGCGTCAGGCGGTGGCTGCCGATTCCACCAACAGTTGGTATCTCAGTTCTCTGGCATCGTTGTACAATGCCACTCAGAGAAAAGCTGAAACAGCAGATGCTTGCGAGAAACTGATAAAGCTGAAACCGCGCTCTTTCAAGAACAGCTACACTTTATGCCTTATCGGTGATGTCAAATTGAGCCGCGGACAGGATTCCGCTGCAGTCGCCTGCTACGACCAGGCTCTGGAAATGGACAATCTGTATGCTCCGGCTCAGATAGGAAGGGCCGAGGCAATGAGGATGATGGGCAACAATCCTGCCAGCTTCTTCTCTATGAACGAATTCATAAACAATCCCGAAGTGAAGGGGGAGATGAAGAGCGATTTTCTGGCCTCGTTTATGAAAACCATCGATGCCAAATTCTGGCTTGTATGGGAATCTCAGATAACGAAATTGATGGACAGATGTCTAGAACTTCATCCCGAAGACATAGGCTCTCACCTGAATAAGATTCAGATTTGCGCCATAATGAATGACACTCTGGGAATTGTGGAGCAGTGCAGGCAGATTATACCGCTCGCTGAAGCGAAAACCGACACAACTAACCTGCTTCTGGCCATCAGCACCCTCGGAGATTATCTGTATCTGGCTGGAAACAAGAAGGAGGCATACAGAAGCTATGAACGCGCCCTCAGCATCAACCCCAGATATGTGCCTGTGCTCAACAACTATGCATATTATCTGTCAGAAGAAAGGAGACAATTGCGGAAAGCCCTTAAGATGAGCAAGATAACTATTGAAGAAGAACCCGACAACGCCACATATCTGGATACTTATGCCTGGATTCTCCATCTTCTGGGAAAGTCGGCTGAGGCCAAACCTTACTTCAAACATTCAATGGTTTACGGAGGTAAGGACAGTGCAGTGATTCTGCAGCACTATTCCGACGTACTCAAATCTTTGGGAGAGAAGGATCTTTCCACCTATTATCATAATCTCGCAGAACAGAAGAAATGACGCGACACCTGTCTCTGATCATATTGCTGTCCGTCGCAGTGGCCGGATTCTGTTCCGCTCAGGACATTTCCGTACAAGAGAGCCGCAAGTCCAAGATTGAGAAGGAAATCCGAATTCTGGAGCAGCAGCTCAAGGACAATAGTTCCAAAAGCGGTAACGCTCTTGCAAACATCAAGATTCTGAATCAGAAAGAAGCTGCGAGAAAGGCTCTGCTTAAGGAAAGTGAAAAGGAGATTTCTGCTCTGGACGACTCGCTGAGTGCCTGCACATCCGAAATCGCCCGGCTGCAGTCCCGGCTTGACACTATGTCATTCTACTACAACAAGCTTGTAAAGAACGCATACAAGAACAGGGATGCGAGAGTGTGGTATATGTACATTCTGACCAGCGAAGATTTGGGGCAGGCGCTCAGACGATTCTCCTATCTCAAGAGTCTTTCCCGGAATATGAACGAGCAGGGCATCAAAATCAAGGAGGCACGCTCTGAACTCGGAGTCAGATTGGACAATCTTACAAAAATGAGAGCCAGAGCCGAAAGGCTGAGGAATTCCCACAAACTGGAACTTGACAAACTACGGCAGGAAGAGAAGGAGACCAAGCAACTGGTATCCAGGCTGAACAGCCAGAAGAGCAAATACCAGAAAGAGCTGAAAGCCAAGAAGAAACAGGTGGAGGACCTGAACAAGGAAATTCAGAGATTGATAGCCGAAGCCGTGAAGAAGTCCGGAAAGACAAAGACTGCGGAGTCAGTTTCAGTGCTGGCCAGAGAGTTCCAGAACAACAAAGGGAATCTGCCCTGGCCTGCCGATGGTCCGGTCGCCGATCATTTCGGCCGCCACAACCACCCTGTGTACAAATCTCTTGTTATGCCTTTCAACAACGGTATCAATGTCAGCGTGAACAAAGGTACCGGAGTCAAAGCCGTATTCGACGGAGATGTGCAGCAGGTCATCGTGATGCCGGGCTATGGAAAATGCGTGCTGATACGTCACGGAGAGTACTTCACCTTCTACTGCAAGTTATCCAAAGTGTCAGTCAGGAACGGCGAGAAGATAAAGACAGGTCAGACCGTCGGTATCGTGGATACGATAGACGGTCTGACCCAATATCACTTCCAACTCTGGAAAGGGACTGAGCCCCAGAATCCGGAATTATGGTTGAAGCCTAAAGATTAGGATTTTCGACTGCCCAGTCCTTGACCTCAGGTATTATGCCAAGGCTGATTATCTCCTCACGCATCTTGCAGAGATGCTCATAGGAAGCATTGAGGTCTGCCATTTCGGCAGCAGTTCCCTCGGGAGCAGTGAAATGAACCCCATCAGCATCTATTACCGAAGGCATAGCCATCATTACGTTCTTGAATCCACACTCGTCGCAGTTCACATAGCAACCGGCGGGCCACTCGAACTTTTCTCCGCCCATAGAAGCCTCTATCATCTTGACAGCCTGATATGCAGGGCTTTGGAAAGAGCTGCGTCCGCGAAGTTTGATGATGTTGGAACCTCCCTGAACTGTATCGTGCCTGATGGCCTCCCAGCGTTCAGCGGTGATGTTGAACGAAGCAAGAGGCTTGCCATCAACGAGAATCTTGGATGCAAACACTGCCATAGCCTCTCCGTGTCCTCCGTAGGTCCGCGCATTGGTAACCTTGTACTGAGGTACTCCGCATTCCTTTGCAATAGCCTCCTGAAGACGTGTGGAATCAAGGGCTGCAAGGGAGGTAAGCTGGTTGGGCTTGAGTCCTGAATGGATGAGAGCCGTAAGTGCAGTAACATCGGCGGGGTTGAAAATTACGACTACGTGCTTGACGTCGGGGCAATACTTTTTGATGAAGTCACCAAACTCAGCGGCAATCTTGCAGTTGCCCTTGAGGAGGTCTTCGCGTGTCATTCCTTCCTTACGGGGCGCTCCACCGGATGATATGATGTATTTCGCATCCTTGAAAGCTGTCTCGGGGTCAGTAGTCCAGCTGACGTTTGCACCCTCGAAAGCACAATGATACATTTCTTCGGCAACTCCGTGAACGCCGGGCTCGAAAATGTCATAAAGGCAGATATTTGGAGTCAATCCAAGCATAAGGGCAGTCTGGGCCATATTTGAACCTATCATACCGCCTGCTCCAACGATGAGCAATTTTTCGTCTGTAAGGAATTTCATTGTATTTGTGTTGATTTTGAAGTCAGTTTTACAAAAGCGGCACAAATATACAAAGTTTTCATTATCTTTGCTGCGTTATAAAGCATTTATGGCACTATATCTCATCAAAGATCTTGACGATGACTACCACTCGCGACTCGGCGTATGGAAAGTCACAGAGACAGAATCGGAGCTTCGTTCACTGACCTCCATCCCCTCGGATGAACTTGAGGAAATCTCCTACATCAAAAACGAATCGTTGCGCAGGCAGAAACTTGCAGTGCGTGCGCTTTTGGACGTTCTCTTTGAGGACAAGGTGTATCTGAGCCACCACGACAACGGCAAGCCTTACATAGAGAACTCCGCAACAAACATCAGCATCACACATACGGACAAGTATGTCGCCGTACTTCTCAATGACACGGAGGAGGTGGGGATAGACTGCGAATCACTTGATCGTGATTTCTCCGCCGTTGAGAAAAAAGCCCTGTCCGAAGACGAGATTGACGACCTGGACGATGACAGGAGGAACGAGCAGCTGGCCATCTACTGGTGTGCCAAGGAAGCCGTCTATAAGAAAATGTCACAGTACAACGTGGATTTCGCAGAACAGATAGAGGTGGATGAATTCAACCTCAGGGGCAAGGGCGAACTGGAGGCTTCATTCATACACAAGGACGGCTATGAAGAAGACGTGAATCTCCGCTATATGACGTTCGACAGACACGTTCTCGTCTGGGTCACGGGATAAACTGCACTACACGCACATAGATTCAAGATTGTTTACAAGTTTTCATCCATTGTTGAAAACTTGTTTCGTTTTAGTCAGTCATAAGAACTAAATTCGTAGCCCCAACCACGAAAAAGCAGACGTTTACTACCAGATCTAACCCTTATGAAAGTCATCAAGAGAAATGGAGAAATCCAGAATTTTGACTTCGGCAAAATTGAAACAGCCGTAAATTCGGCATTCGCCGCCTGTGGCAAAGGCAAGGCTCCAGATGAATTCCTTCAAAGTCTTACTCATCTTTTCGGAATGTTCGACAATGACTATTCCTTCAAGGTGGAGAAACTTCAGGACATAGTGGAGAATCAGCTGATGTACGAAAGGCATTTCGATGTGGCAAAAGCTTACATCCTCTACCGTGACAAGCACAAGGATCTCCGCTTCATCAAGGAACGAGTTGATTATATGGACAATTATGCCCATTCTATGGATAATGCCGCCTCCTCGTCCGAGACTGATGCCAACGCCAATGTGGCGATAAAGAATGTGGCGAATCTGGACGGAGAGGTTTACAAGACCCTCAACAGACAGATTCAGCGCTACCGTATGAAGAAGAAACTCAAGGAACTTTTTCCCGAAGTTGCCGACCAGTACGAGAACGATCTCAACCACCATATCATCTATCAGCACGACGAAGCTTCCTCTCCCGCAGTTAAGAATTACTGCGAGGCAGTATCGCTTTATCCTCTCGTGATGGAGGGTACCCACGGAATGGACGGTCTGGGGGCAACGGCTCCAAAAAATCTCAGCAGCTTCTGCGGTCAGTTCTGCAATCTGGCATTCCTTCTTTCCGCACAGTGCAAGGGAGCGGTGGCGTTCGGTGAATTTTTCAACGTGTTCGACTACTACTGCGTCAAGGATTTCGGAGAAGACTACCACAAAAGAACAGAGGAATTCGCCTCCCTGCTTCCGAAGAAGACCATAGGAGAAACCATTCATCAGTACTTCCAACAGATAGTTTACGGTATCAATCAGCCGGCCGGCAACCGCAGTTACCAGTCTCCATTCACCAATATCAGTTATTACGACAGCAATTACTGGCACGCTCTCTTCGATGGTTTCTGTTTCCCCGACGGCACAAAGCCTTCCTGGGAGAGAGTTAGTTTTCTTCAGAAGGATTTTATGAGGTGGTTCAATCGCGAACGCACCAGAACTATGCTCACTTTCCCGGTGGAAACAATGGCCCTGCTCTCCAACGGCAATGACATCATAGACAAGGATTACAAGGATTTCACCGCCCAGATGTATTCCGAGGGGCACTCCTTCTTCACCTACATATCCGACAATCCCAATGGTCTGGCAAGCTGCTGCCGCCTGCGCAATGAGATACAGGACAACGTGTTCACCTTCACCAACGGACTCACCGGAGTACAGACGGGAAGTGCTAATGTAATAACCCTGAATCTCAACCGCATCATACAGGACTGGGCTAAGGACGGCGAACTGGATCGCGAATATCTCAAGGATCATTTCTTCGAACTCTCACCCGACTTCAAGCAGTATCTCACAGGAATACTCGAGAGGGTTTACAAATACCATATCGCTTACAAAACCCTTCTGTACGAGACAGAGAAAGCCGGTATGCTCAACGCATCAAAGGCGGGATACATCAAGATGAACAAGCTCTTCAGCACGATAGGAGAGAACGGAATCAACGAGGCCGCAGAATTCGTAGGGCTTACTTGCAATTACAACAAGGACTATATGAAGTTCTGCCGGCTCGTGACCGGAACCATCAGCGAACAGAACAAACTTCACTCCACAAACAGGAATTTCCAGTTCAATCAGGAGTTCGTACCTGCGGAAGGACTCAGCTCAAAGAACTTCAACTGGGACCGCCAAGATGGTTACTGGGTGCCGGAAGGACGGATACTCTACAACTCATACTTCTATCTGGCAGACGATGTCAACACCTCCGTGTTGGACAAATTCCGTCTCCACGGGCGTGAATTCACAGAACTTCTCGACGGAGGAGTGGGTCTGCACTGCAATCTTGAGGAGCATCTCAGCAAATATCAATACCTGAAGCTGATAGATTTCGCTATTGCAAACGGAACGTCATACTTCACCTTCAATGTTCCAAACAGCGAATGCACAAACGATAGCTGTCACCATATTGTCAAGCTGCCTATGGATACCTGCCCGAAATGCGGTGCTCCTATGAGGCAGTGGACCAGAGTGATAGGATTCCTTCGTCCTGTAGATGACTTCGACAAGTACCGTCATATTGAGGCCTTGCAAAGGTATTACGCCAAAGAACTGAAATGAAGTACGTCGACACCAAGGTGGTGTTCAGGGAAGTCCCTGACGAGATTACACTCGCCATCAACATAAGTGGATGCCCTGTTAATTGCCCGGGATGCCATTCATCTTACCTCACACAGGACATAGGTGAAATTCTGGACGAAAGTTCCCTCAACGGACTGATTACGGCAAATCCCGGTATCACTTGTGTGTCTTTTATGGGCGGTGACGCCGATCCAGCCTACATCAGGAGTCTTGCCCTGTATGTCCGCAGACAACATCAGAAAATCAAGACCTGCTGGTACTCCGGGAGGAATATGGAGAATGCACGTCCCGTATTGGATGCTCTTGATTTCATCAAAGTCGGTCCTTTTGTGGAGGAGCTTGGACCGCTGGACTGCAGCACCACCAATCAGAGGTTCTACCGTGTGACTGAACACGGCCTCGTGGACTGGACTGACCGTTTCTGGAAGACAATATTGTAATCCTTGGGTTTGTCCAATGCCGACACTTTGTTTCCTCAATCAGGCTCCATTATACTATTGAAATACGTATATTTGCTGCCGCAATGCAGGATTTCGGAAAAAACCTGAAGGAATTCGTCAAAAACTGGATGCTGGTGATAAGCATAATCGCCGGTGTAGTACTGTACCTGGGATATAGGGAACTGCCTGTATTGCATCCTGCCGGACCTTTCCTGCTGACAGTCTGCAAAACAATCCAGCCTGTGTTGCTCTTTCTGATGCTGTTTCTCAACTTTTGCAAGATAGAGCCCAAAGAACTGCGTCCACACAAATGGATGGCATATATGCTGACCATCCAAGGCGGAAGTTTTGTCTGCCTGTGCCTGCTGCTTCTATGGGCAGCCGATTCCTCTCTCCCCGCAGCACTGTTCGTACGCAGCATAAGGATTCCCATAGAGGCCACTTTGCTCTGTCTCATCTGTCCTACGGCCACGGCTTGTGCTGTGGTCACTGGAAAACTTGGAGGCAATATGGCCGGAGCAATCACCTATACTGTTCTCATCAACCTTCTCGTGGCAGTGCTGGTGCCGCTTCTGGTTCCTTTGATTTATCCTCAGGAAGGTATGACTTTCATCGCTGCTTTCTTGAAGATACTGTCCAAGGTTTTTCCACTTCTGATTCTTCCCTGCCTTGCCGCGTGGTTTATTCGCTTCTGTATGCCCGGTTTGCACGGATGGCTTCTCAGATACACCCACTGGTCATTTTATATCTGGGCAATATCGCTTACTCTGGCTATTCTTATGAGCACCAGAGCCATTGTGTGCAGCGGAACGGGAGCAGTGATTTTGGTCGGGATAGCAGCCGCATCCATTCTGACCTGTGTGTTTCAGTTCTGGTGCGGCAAGAAAATCGGTGCGGCGGCCGGATGCTCAATCACTGCCGGACAGGCAATGGGTCAAAAGAACACAGTATTCGGAATATGGATGGGATATACTTTTCTGGATCCGGTGGTGTCCGTTGTAGGAGGATTCTACAGCATCTGTCACAATGTCTATAACACCTGGCAGTTGTACCGCAGAAGAAAATCCCTTGAAAGATAATGACTGGAATTCTGGTGGCGATGGAGCAGGAATATGTCTGCCTTGAGAATGCAGGAATCATCGACAACTCCGACTGTATCTGTGCCTTGACCGGCATAGGCAAGGCAAACGCTGCTGCAAGTGCCACAGAGCTGATTCTACGTCACAGCCCCGACTGTCTGATTAGCACTGGAGTGGCTGGTGGGATGCTTCCGGAAATGAATATGATGGACATAGTCATTGGAGAAAGGGTGGCATACCACGATGTGTGGTGCGGAGACGAATACAGTCCCGGGCAGATGCAAGGACAGCCTCTGTACTATGAAGCGGACGCCCGACTCCTTGAAGTGGCACATAGAACCGCCGCCGGATTTTCGGGCAAGGTGTACGGCGGCTTGATTTGCAGCGGGGATCAGTTCTTCATCAGTATGCAGGAAGATGGCAGGATACGAACTCTGTATCCTTCAGTTCTTGCATGCGATATGGAATCAGCGGCCATTGCCCAGACCTGTTTGCGCTATGGAGTTCCCTGCCTTTGCATAAGGTTCATCAGTGACGTTCATTCTTCCGAGGATGTTCAAAGGGCCGATTATAAACATTTTCTCAACACCTTTTCCGAAACAGGATTCGATTTTATCCGGAAATTTATTGAATATGAAAAAGATAGCTAGTTTTACCGTAGATCACGACACTCTCACCAGAGGAATATGGGTGTCCAGATGCGACGAAGTGGGCGGTGATTGGGTCACCACTTTCGACATAAGGATGAAAGAGCCAAACCGTGAACCGGCCCTCGGACAGGGAGCTATACACACTATCGAGCACCTCGCCGCCACTTTTCTGAGAAACCATCCCCTGTGGGGTAACAGAATAGTATACTGGGGACCTATGGGCTGCCTTACGGGAAACTACCTGCTGATGAAGGGGAAACTCACTCCAGCGGAAATCAAGCCGTTGATAAGGGAGACTTTTTCATTCATAGCCTCTTTTGAAGGAGAAATACCCGGCGCTACACAGTCGGAATGTGGTAATTACCTGCTGCACAATCTCCCTATGGCCCGCTTCGAAGCCGCAAAATATCTCAAAGAAGTACTGGAGGTGGATGATTGAGAGATTCACCAAGAAGCCCCAGCTGTATCGAAAACCGAATCGAATGCAGTATTGACTGATACGAAGCCCATTCCGCCTTTGACGTTACAGGGAATAGTGGCATCGGTCAGGGATACCATCCTTTCGATAGTATCCAGATATTGGCAGACGCACAAATATGAATATGCCTCCTTGGAAAGACCTTCCACCCTCACGTTCATTTTGTCAATCGACTGGTAGCTGCTTCTTTGCATTGTACTGACGTTCAAACTACAAGACCCGTCCTTAAATGAAGTGTCACAGAAAATGTTGAGCCTGTTGTCATAGTAACTTTTTTCAGAGCCAAGTCCTAGGATATCATAAATCCTGGGTCTGGAATACAGAAGCGGTTCATCGGTATTGTCTATCAGCAGTTCACTGTCGGTAGCAGAATCCAGACACACCAGCCTGTAGTAGTTGTCCACGCCTTTCTGGTCATCGATAACAACGGAGATGTCCCACCGGCAGTCGGTACGATTCAGGTTGAGACTTGCTTTGCGCACCGCTGGAATCTGGGGCACAGTTACTTCGGCCTCACAGCACAGACTTCCGTACTCCGCTCTGAGGCGCACATCGTCTCCCATCTTGAAGGATGTCTTGAAGCAAAAAACCGAAAGACTTTGGGAAGAAGTTCCCATATTATAGGAGTTGGCCAAGTACTTTATTCTTGAAACAGAGTCTGTTACGGCAGCAGGGACTCCATTGATAAAACAGGTTACTCTCGCCTTGTCCAAGAAGTGAAGACCATTCTGCGTACTCAGTGCGAGATAAACGGTATGGACACTGTCCGCAGTGGACAACTGCGCATTCATATACAGCATTTCTCCCAGCCCATCATCTCCGATGTCGATTCTGGATTCACAGGAGAGCAGACAGAGAAACGCGCTGAAGAACGTTGTTATTATGACATTTGCCTTCATTCGTCAAAAATTAAATGTGTAACTGACTGACGGAAGGATGGGGAGGAAAGTAATCTGCGAAAGATATTTGACCGTGACCTGATGACCGTCAATCATCACAGTCTCCGAATTGCCGACAACCCAGTTCGGATTGCGGGCACAATACAGGTTGTAGATTCCCACGGTCCATACCCTCTCTCCTCTGCGCTTCTGCTTCCTGAAACTGGCGGAAACATCAAGACGGTGGCTGGGAGGGAGACGGTAGTTGTTGCGCCCGATAGAATATGGTCTTACACTGGAAGTTCCATCTGGCTCAATCACTGCCGTCGGCCTGGTTGACACCGTCATCGTGCAACCGGAAGCAAAGAAGAATGCAGCATTGACACTCACCCTCTCGTTGAAACTGTAGGCTGAGCACAGGTTCACCACGTGCCTCCTGTCATACTTGAAAGGGAAAGGCCGGCCTTCGTTGACAGACCCGTCCGGAAACACTCTGTCTGTCTTGGACAGTGTGTAGGACAACATTCCTGTCAGGGGACCCTTCTTCTTTTCTGCCAGAAATTCAAGTCCACGGCTCTCCCCGATACCGGATTCGACCAGATTCTCCCAATTGGACGCATTCTGGTAGAACAGTTTCAAATCGCGATATTCGAGAACGTTCTGTGCCTTCTTGTAATACCCTTCAAGAGCAAAGTTCCAAGCATCGGACAGAGTGCAATTCAAACCCACAGAGACCTGATCTGAGAAAACAGGCTTGATTTTGTCGGTGACCGGTACCCAGAGGTCGGTGGGAAGTCCTATGTCGCCGGAAACAAGCAGATGTGAATACTGCGACATCCGAGTATATGAAATATTTGCTGAAAAGGCACGAAAGAACTGGTAATTGATTGACAACCTGGGTTCTATGGAAGGATAAACCTTGCCGGGAACAGTAATGACGGAAGCTCTGAGACCGGCGGACAAATCTAATCCGAATCCAAACTTGACATCATCCTGAAAGTAAATGGAACTCTCGCACCCTATGCCCGTAGTGTATGAATGAACCGTGTTCGAAACGCCGAAATCCATATTGTGCGACGGAGACGGACTGTACTCCAAATCCCAGGAAATGATTATATCATATATATCCGCCCCGTCCTTCACCTCCTGTTTCTGCAGTGTGTATAATTCCTTCATCCCGTAGGATGTCCACGACAATGACAGATTGGAGAAAAGACTGCCCGCAAAAGTATGATTCCACCTTGCTCCGGCCATAGTGTTCCCCCAGCCGATTGTGAACTCCTCCGTGCCAGATGCCGCCGCCGTTTGTTTCTCTTGTGAATAATCAAAATTGTCTTTCCCGTGATAAGCAGTGATTACCAGACGGTCGGAATTTTTGAAACGGTGTGTGATTTTAGCGTTGATGTCATAGAATGAGAAAAAATAGGGAGACTTCAACAATCTGAGAACAGGATAAGCCACCAGTGTATTCATCCCCCGGAGCGAGAAACCGAAAGAAGTCCTGTCCTTGAACAGAGGACCCTCCAGGCATATCCTCGCATCAAGAAGGCCCACGTTCACACTTCCTCCGAATTCTTTTGCGTTCCCGTCCTTGGTCCGCACATCTATCACACTGGAAGCCCTGCCGCCGTATCTGGCCGGAAAGAAACCCTTGTACAACGTGAACTGCTTGATTGCCTCCGGAGTGAAACAAGAGAAAATTCCCAGAACGTGGGAGGGATTGTAAATCGGGATTCCGTCCAAAAGCATCAGGTTCTCCTCGTTGCCTCCTCCGCGGACATAAATCCCAGAAAAACCCTCCATCCCTGACTGCACGCCGGGTACCTTCTGGAGCGATTTCAACAGGTCAGGTTCCCCGAAAACCGCCGGAATATTGCTTATGAATCCGGATGACATTTTCAAGGCACCGGGATAAGGAGATGTGAGAAAGTTGCCGGAATGAGATTGGACCACCGCTCCTTTCAGACTTTCCACAGAATTCATTTTGAAATGAACTGTGGCGTCTGCTCTGATTTCGATATTTACATCTTCCGCCTGACGCCCCAGATAGGAGCAGCTGACAGTATGCTTTCCTTCTTCAAGTTCCAGGCTGTAGAAGCCATAATCATTGGTGACTGTCCAGTTGTCCCCGGACCATACCACAGCCCCAATCAGGCACTCGTGGGACTCCGCCTCCGTAACATATCCGCTGAGCCTGTATGACGGTGAATCAACGGGCGAAGCAACAGACGGAGCAACGGGCGGACTGACAAGCAGAAAACCTAGAAGCAGAAATCTAATCATCCCAAATACGAGGGTTGCCATCGGCACGTACCGCGGGCATTGTGTACTTCTCGAAAGCGTCCACGATAGGTTTCACCTGAAAAGTCCTGTCATCGAAGAATCCTCTGCCCCGGAACATAGGCTCCCACCAGAACACACCCAGTCCCATATTGTCGGGAGCCGCCATCACAATCTCGTTAACAGCCTGGAACCAGTTCTTCTGTCCTTCAGGAGTTTCAGGAAATGCTGACTTGATACCCTTGCGCCCGAAATACTGACTTGGCACGGAATAATAACCCGTCTCGACCACAATCACAGGCTTGCCGAAAGTGCGGATGACGTATGCCATATTGTCCCTCAAATCCATAAGGGTGCCGTGAGACCAGGGATAATAGGAGAAACCAATAATGTCATAGTCAACTTTATATTCCTTCATCTTGGAGAAGAACACAGAAGAGAAATTGACATCCCCCCCGAAGTCGGCGTGAAGCATAATCCTCACTTTCTTGTCAGTATCCACATCGCGGACAGCTTTGATTCCGGCTTTGATGTATGCGGTGAACTGCTTCCAGTTGCTCTGGCCCTTCTTTTCGTCTCCATAGAAGACTCTGCCGCTCGGCCAGAGAGTACCGTTGCTGATTTCATTGCCTATCTGGACAATCTCAGGCATCAGCCCCTCTTCCTTGAGTCTGGTCATCGTGCTGAATACAAATTCATACATAGCCTTTTCCAGCTGGGCGGGAGAATAATCCTTCCACGCGGAAGGTACGGGCTGGGTCATAGGGTTGGACCAGTCATCGGAAATCATATAATCCAGAGCAAAGTGATAATTGTACTTCTTGAGTTCTTTCGCTCCCTTGACCACATAATCTATTCCCTGCCCGAGTCTGGAAGGCTCGTTGCATATCATAAGTCTGGCCCAGTTGTAACCGTGCTTGCGGAATATTCCGAAAGGATTGTCGGCATTCCCGTCCGTGTCATAATAAACACCTCCCCTCTCCACTGCGCTTTGGACAAAAGAAAGGTCGAGTCCGAAACAGTAGTCATTTTCGAATGGAAGCTGCGAGGTCGATACACCCGCCTGAGCATTTGCCGCAACGGATATCACTGCCAAAAAAAAGATTGATACAAAGATTGATACAAAGATTGATACAAAGATTGATGGAAAGATTGATGGAAAGGTTCTTCTCATATCTGTGATTATTATATGATTTGTATTGTTTGGTTGAAATCCGGGAATGATTTGCAGACACAGTCTTCGTCATCCGGAATGACGGGGCTGTCTGCACCCATAGCGGCGACTTTGAGTGCCATAAGCATACGGTGGTCGTGATGTGTGGAGAATTGGCCTCCTTTGAGGAGGTGCCCGGAAAGTCTTCTGCCGGCAAGGGTTTCCCCTGCGACCGTAAGAGTGTCATCATCCACTGAAAACTCCACACCCATACGGGAAAGCATTTCGAATATGGCGGAAGCACGGTCGCTCTCCTTGTTGCCGAGCCGGCCAAGTCCGCCGATACGGGATTCTCCCGAGCAGAAGGCGGCAAGCACGGCACAGATGGGGAAAAGGTCAGGAGCATTGTCCAGATTGGTGTCAAAGGCTTCCAGAGGCGCTTTTCTGACACAAATGACATTATCCATCTGGGAGACAGAAGCCCCTGCATCCACCAGGATATCCATTATGCTGATATCTGCCTGAAGCGAGTGTACATCGAGTCCTTCTATTTCAACACATCCGAACACGGCACCTGCAACCATAAAACAGGCTGCAGAACTCCAGTCTCTCTCAAGATCGAAAGAAGCCGCCTTGTACTTCTGATTCTCCTTGATACTGAAACTGATTCCGCTGCAGGAAGACCAATCCTGCAACTCCAGCATCTCGGCATCACCCTCCATCTCCGTGCGTGTTCTGACACCGAAACGACGGAGGATATCCAGAGTGATGTACATATACGGAATGCTCTTGGGCTCGCTAACATAAATATTGGATGGTTTGGAGCATAGAGGAAGAGACATAAGAAGGCCCGAAATGAGTTGTGAACCACTGCGACCGGAGATGTCGGCGGTGCCTGGAATAAGATGCCCCCTTACTGTAAGAGGAACCTTCTCTTCCTTGACTATCACTCCGAAAGCAGCCATAATCCCGGATACATCCTCCAGATGCCTGTCCATAAGGGTGCCTCTGCCTTCGATACGGATCGGGCCTTTTCCAATGGCGGATACCAGAGGAATCATCAAGCGCGTAAGCAGTCCCGACTCCCCCGTATCAAGTCTGTCCAGATTCAAGTCTCTTTCCTGCAGACCAGTTCCTCGGATAACAAGGCTGTCTCCCCTTCTCTCCACACTGGCCCCGAGAGCCACTGCCACCTGAATTGCCGACTCGGAATCATCGCAGGGAGTATAAGCCCCCAGCACGGACTCACCATTTCCGTCTGCCAGAGCTGCGGCTATGATTGCCCTCTGCGCAAAACTTTTGGAGGCAGGCATACGGACGTTCTTTCTGACAAATGGTTTGAGGCCGCCATAGACAGCCTTTCGGAAATCGGAGTGAGGCCACTGTCCGGGAGCGGGCGAAGCATCGTCCTCAAGAGAGGAATAGGAGAAAGGAGCCCCTCTCCGGAGACAATCCAGACGGCTTTCTCTGGCAGCATCCCCAAGACCGAAAGCTATCAGCTTACCCTGAAGACTGTCCTGTTCCTCGAGAATGACACTGTAAAGGGAACTGAGACGGGCCATATCCCCATCCTGCGTGCACATCGTGACTATCTTTGCTATGTCTGCACCGTAACGGAAACATCTGGCCAGAATCTTGCCCAATTCATCTTCGGAGGGAGTGAAGTCGAAATTGTGATACGAGCGTATCAGTTCCGTGCCGTAATCGTGACAGAGTTTCTGTACGGTCTTGCTCAAACGCACTGGAGCGTCGGTCTCCAGATCCGCAAATCGCGCCCCTGACTCGATTGCAAGGCTCAGAAGTGTCCTTGCCTTCTGCTCCCCCGCTTCAGAGACGCGGCAGGTAGCTATCAGAGGCGTGTCGCAATTGGAGAACAGGTCTCTTATTTCCTCGTCGGAAAGGGAGCAACGATCCAGCCGTATCTCCGCCATCTCCACATCCGGCCTGTTAAGAATGTCGAGTATCCCGTCGTATGTCCTATGCTGAATGCAGGTACAAATCATATTTTCTCTATCTTGACACTACCTATCCTCTTGATATACACGAAATTGAGTTTACCCCCCGATATTTTTTTGTCTTGACTGATGGCCGGTTCCAGTTCATCGGCAGGACAGGGAAGGTCAACTGGAAGAGAACAACGGACGAAATCATCGCGCAGAGTTTCGGCAAGCCCGGCGGGAGCGATTCCTTTTTCTTCGGACATCTTCGCCGCCTGGATTATCCCTATCGCCACTGCCTCACCGTGGGAAAATGTATCCCGACCCTGATTCTGATTCCGACTCTGATTCTGCCACCATTCTATGGCGTGTGCATAGGTATGGCCCAGATTCAGGACACGGCGCGGCCCCCGGTCATTTTCGTCGCGGCGTACAATCCTGAGTTTGGTCTTTGCAGCCTGCTTTATCAGCGGAGTCAGTGCATCAAGAGCGAAATCTGTGGACAAAAGACTGACCGCCTTGAAATATGCGTCATTCTTGTTGTTGATAATGAAAGTCTTGAGCATCTCTGCCGAACCGGATCGTATTTCTCTCCCCGGAAGAGTACGCAGGAAAGCCGGACAAATGTATGTGAATTCGGGACGGTGCACCAGACCTATCATATTCTTGAAGTCCTCGAGATTCACCCCCGTCTTGCCGCCGACACCGGCATCCACCATAGCAAGAAGAGTTGTCGGTACATTGACATAGCGGATGCCTCGCTTGTAGATTCCGGCGGCAAATCCTGCAATATCCAGAATGACACCACCTCCCACAGCAACAAGGACCGAATCCCGGCCGGCATCCTGATAAAGCAACCATCGGCATATTCCCAGCACTGAGTCCATTGTCTTGTGTATTTCTCCTGAATGAAGAGGAAGTGCCGGACGGGAGGATGCAATCTTGAGAGCGGCTTCCTTGAGATTGCTGTCATAGACAACATATATGTTTCTATATCTGACAAGCATAAGCCTCAAAGCCGCAAGGCTGCCGCCAGTTCTGATTTCGCGCATAATTGACGAAGTTACGAAAAATTTGATTAATCACGTTTTTTAGATACCTTTGCATTCGTCTTTCAATCCTGCAGATGCAGGAAGGTGTCAGAAGCACTTGCCCGAGTGGCGGAATGGTAGACGCGATGGACTCAAAATCCATTGTCCCTTAAAGACGTGCCGGTTCGATCCCGGCCTCGGGCACAAGAAGGGGATGACCAAATAAAGGTCATCCCCTTCTTTGCTGATGCTGATACTGATACGCACAAAAGAACAGCAACTAAACTAAAAACGGCAGAAAAAAAAGCTTTTCTGCAAACGGCCGTCTTTGTTGTAATGAAAAATCCTGTTTTTCAATCCATCAAGAAGAAAAAAGTCATCACCATATGACTTAGTAAAGGGAAAAAAATAAGTTGGTAAAGATTAACGAGTATTATTGAGGACAGATTTTGCTCTGAA
>DCIN01000089.1:0-10298 GCA_002315815.1 Bacteroidales bacterium UBA1725
GGCAGATTCTTGCTGACTGAACGGATTACAACCTGCGACCAGCACGCCGATTGCCGTGAGGACGATGCAGGCGCGCTTTATTTCAGTGTACATTTCAAAAGGACTGGGTTGTCATTCTGACATATCTTATAATACTCCTCCCATTTGGATAAAATAAGATTCTGCTCCTCTGGGTCTGTCACTTTGTTGTATATACGTTGGCGAAATTCCGCATACTCATCATCCGGAATCGGTTCTACCGCATGTTGAAAATAAACAGAATCTCCTCGGATAGACAACATTTTTGGGCTCGCAAAATTCGACCATTGAAAAGGAACATTTTTATCCCCATACATATCATTAAACATATACCCTGAATGAAAGCTCCTCTTTGAACCATTACGTTCCAATACTGACAAACAAAAAAATTTCTCCTTAATTGTATTGACAAGATAATAATTGGGAGTCTCAAAAAATGTTGAGGTATATACTATATCCGGATTATGACGAAGTTTACGGTCAAAAGAGTCATAAGTCAATTCGTACCACCTGAGCGGAATAGTTTTATTTGAGTATGATATATAATAAACTGGGGATAGACCTTCCACGGTCAATTCAGATACCAAAGATGAATATTCCGATTTGCAGAACGTTCTGCCATTGTATTCATATACATAAGGAAATAGAAACGCTCCTCTCATATCGGGGATAGGTTCATTATCCTGAATTTCAGAGATTATTTCATTTCCGTCATAAGTGGCTATCACATATTTATATATCGTATTACCATCCTTGTTTTCATACACGGACATACCAAGATGACTAGCATCCAGTACGCTTATCCTACCCGTCCACCATTCTATTTCTGACTTGCGTAGAAAATTACCCTCCAGATCATAGTACATCAATGTATGAGTGGGATTATCCCAGGCAATAATCTCGTCAGAATACGGATTATATGCTATGTCCGTAAGACGGATGTACTCATTATCCATACGGCCTACACTCCCGATACGGTTCAGAAACCTGCCGTCAGGGCCAAACCTGAGAAGAAGTGAATTACTGGTGTCAAAGGTGATGATACTACCATCGGACGCTACAACAACTTTTGTCAAATCACCGATTAGGCTCTGTTCAGTGGCCTCCAACGGTATATAACCAACTCTGGAGCAGAAATCTGAACATAACACAACAGTATCCTTCATTATTGGTATCTCAATCACCTCTCTGATACCATCAATGGCAGAAGAATTTGATTGAACGGCATTTTTGCAGGAAACCGTTAGAACCAGCAATACAACAAATGGAAAAAAGAAACGCATTTATTCCAGAAATTAATCAACGGATTCTCAAACACTCAGCAAAGCTCAAGCAAAAGTCAGTTGATTATTTAGAGTATTGTTGTGGGTCGATTTATCTACATATTGTTTCTGTGCAATGCGCCAACTGTCCCTTTCCATCTTCCATACGATAACACACCCACTTTGTCCCATTACCAACATTATAAGAAATACCACGTTCAATTGTCACCGGAACACCATCTATTTCTGTGGTAATAGTAGTCCCCCATAAAAATTTTCCTGAGCAGTTTTTCAATTCCCGATTCCAGTCCTTTCTATTCCACCAATCTACAATTTTATCCCAAAAATCATCTCCTTCCTCAAGATTGTCAGCTTTCGCTTCGATATTGTTGGAGAATACAGACTTGTTCATCATAGAACGGTTGTAACGGTATGCCTGATAACCGCCAAACAATGATGCAGATGCAACTGCTACCATAACAAGCACAATCAAAAAATGTTTTTTGTTCATAAGAGTATTGTTTTAAAAAGTTAGTTTCTCATTCGTGGTCGGAATAGATATTAAGGCCGTAAACATATTAAGTGAGCCTCAAAAAATCAACTACGTCGCGAAACTAAAAAAAAAAACAGTCCTCCAAATTTATCATCAAATTCCCTCAAATATGGGTGAGCGAATCAACAAGGGAGCGGATGCAAGAAGCCCGTTTTACTTCTCGAACCAGTCGATGGAGGAACGCAGGCCGGCAATCCATACTGAATCACCTTCCTCGAACACGAAGTCTTTGTCCGGATTGGTATGAAAGCAACCACCCCTATCAACACTTACGACCATACACCCGGCCTCCCTCATATTCGTGTCGCACAGCTTTTTGCCGACAAGTTCCGAATCAGGCCCGAGGATGAATGCCTCCACATCGAAATCTTCGTCCGCCTGAGGTCCGGGAGTGACAGTACTGGACTTCACAATTGACTCGAATGAGTCGAGCTGAGCCTCAGTACCGACGACGACCAGCACATCTCCCGGGTATAGCACTTCATCTCCTCTCGGGATGAGAATCGAACGGCTTCCCCGTTGTATTTTCACTATATTGGCACCGGACTGGTGGCGGAACGGCATTGTCCTTATAATGTTGCCGATGTATGCAAAATCGGATGTAATCTCGACGTGCCGTATATGAACTTCGTAGCCATCCATCCTGTTCTTGATAATGCTGGTCACCGGAGTCTTGCTGCGCCGGAACTCATCCTTCGCATTCAGATTGATGAAGAATTTATCTTCCATCCTGGTGAATTTGAACTCGCTGTTCCTCAAAAGCACGAAAATGATTACAAGAGCAATGAATACCAGAAGGAAATACCAGCGAGCAAGTGTCACAAAGGACATAACGGCCGAAGTCACAAACATTATGGCCAGGAAAACCCGCAGGAAAACCATACCAAGCAAGGGGATTTTCGACTTTGAATCCTTTTTGGCCAATGTATTTGCATAATCTTTCAAATCCTTTCCGTTTACAGCAAGGCCAAGCAGGAAAGGACTCATCAATGCAAGGGTCAGGACCGTTTCGAGCGTCTTCACGAGCCAGGGCGCCAGGCCGGAAGCGATTTTCCCGAACAGAACAGGAAGATATTCCTTGCATCCGAGCACAACCACAAGCAGCACTATGCTGTACAGACCCACTCTAATGAAGTATTTCTTGATCAACTGTTTCCAAAGGCTTTCTTCAGCCTTGTTCGTTGCACCGGAATTGCCTTCCCTTCTGTTGAGAAATGCGAGCACCTTCGGAGGCAGTACTCTGTACAGCCACGACGATACCGGTGCCGCCGCCTTGATCATATACGGGGTAGTGAACGTCGTGATGACCGAAACGGAAATGATGACAGGGTAGATGAAGTCTCTCAAGACCCCGAGCGAACATCCCAGACCGGCTATAATGAAGGAGAATTCTCCGAGTTGCGGCAGACTGAATCCGACTCTGAGTGCCGTATCAAGGTTCTTCCCGGAGAGAAGCACTCCGGTGGTGGAAAACATCAGAATGCCAAGCATTGCTACTGCGGTGATAACAAGAATCACTCCCCAATGGGCCGCGATGACAGCAGGGTCAACCATCATTCCGACCGAAACGAAGAATACTGCGCCGAAGAGATTCTTCAGATTCAAGGTGATATGTTCGATTCTCTCACCTTCTATAGTGGAAGACAATATGGAACCCATCAGGAATGCGCCCAGAGCGGATGAGAAACCGGCCTTGTTGGCAAGTATCACCATCAGGAAGCACAGACCCACGCTTATCAGCAGCAGTATCTCGTCGGACAGATAATTCTTCGCCTTCTTGAGGAGCGTCGGCAGCACATAGATTCCTATAAGGAAATACAGCACCAGAAAGACAACAAGGGAGGCAAGCGAGAGCAGCATATCCGTACCTGAGAACTTGCTCGAGACCGCAAGGGTCGAGAAAAGGACCATCATCAGTACCGCAAGCAGGTCCTCAACCACCAGCAGACCGAAGACCAAAGTCGAATGCGGTGCATTCTTTATTCCAAGGTCATCGTATGCCTTGATGATGATGGTGGTGGAACTCATCGACATCATACCGCCGAGAAAAATGGATTCGATATTGCCCCATTTAAGAGCGCCTCCGGTCAACATTCCGGCAAAGAACATCCCTATGCAGATTGTCAATGCAGCTATGATGGCGGAACTGCCAACGCCAAGCAGTTTCTTGAAATTGAATTCAAGACCCAGACCGAAAAGAAGGAAGATAATTCCCAGTTCCGACCAGACGTGAACGGATTCCGGCGAGAATTGGGGAAAAAGTCCCAGATTCGGTCCAACGACAAAACCGGCTACGATGTAACCAAGTATCAGAGGCTGTTTGAGCGACTTGGAAATGACAGTAAAGACTCCGGCTGCAATAAGGATGATTGCAAGTTGGGTTACCAGATTCAGTTCTTCCGACATATTGTCCTGTTCTTGTTGTTTTTTCGTTTCACTTAATCTTCAATTGGATACCTTCAATTGGATTATCTCCAAAAATAGCAACGTTATTCCTAAAACTGTATATCTTTGAAGATATTTTTTTGCTTTTCTTGACTATGGAAGGAATCAGACAGGAAATATCAGAGTGGATTGACTCCGTCATCATTCCGCAGTATGATGCCTTTGACAAGGGGCACGGGAGAGAACACGCGCATTATGTGATTGAGACGGCATTGGAACTCTCTCAGCATTATGATGTTGATAAGGAAATGATTGTCGTGGCGGCAGCCTGCCACGATCTGGGGTTGTCGATAGACCGCAAGAACCATCATCTGGAATCCGGAAAGATGGTGCGCGGGATGAAGGTTCTGGAACAGTGGTTTTCGCCGGAACAGACAGAAACCGTGGCTCAGGCCGTTGAAGACCACAGAGCGTCATCCGACCATTCTCCGAGGTCAATCTACGGGAAAATCATAGCCGAAGCGGACAGGCAGATAATTCCCGAAGTGGTCATCCGCAGGACAATCCAGTTCGGGATGAAAAACTGCCCCGACAGGAACGAGGAAATCCACTGGCAAAGGACAGTCGGGCATCTTGAGGAGAAATATGCCGATGGTGGATATCTCCGACTCTGGATTCCAGAGTCCCCAAATGCGAAGCGGCTGGAGGAGTTGAGGGTAATAATCAGAGACAAGGAAGCTCTTCACACCCTGTTCCGGAAGATTTATGAGGAGGAGCTGCTCAAGGAAAAACCTCTCAAGGATGGTACTTCCGGAAAATGATTCTCCCAAGGATGGTACTTCCGGAAGATGATTCTTACAGAAGATGATTCTCCCGGGGAATGCCCACACTGATGACGGCTCCGCTGTCTATTATGGATACATTTTCTTAATTTTGCAATATGAAAAGAATACCGAAGACGACAATGAAGACCATACTGGCCACTATTCTGAGCGCTGTACTGATGACTACAGGCGTCAGCGTACGGGGACAGGAAGCGCAACAGAAAGATTATCTTGACACTCTGCGCTCAGAGTTTGTCAAAAGGTGGCCGGAAAGCCGTACAGTCAACATCGTGTTCCACGGGCACAGCGTTCCGGCCGGCTATGCCCGCACTCCTGTAGTGAACACCCTCGAAGCATATCCTCATCAGACTCTGGTGATGATCAAGAGTTATTACAATCAGGCGATAGTCAACTGCATCACCACCGCCATCGGAGGCGAGGACTCTGAGCAGGGCGCGCTTCGGTTCAAGTCCGATGTGCTCACCCATCGTCCCGACGTCGTTTTCATCGACTATGCGCTCAATGACCGCCGAATCGGACTCGAACGCTCAGAGCGTGCCTGGCGCACAATGATAGAGAGTGCTCTGGAAGCCGGAGTCAAACTCATACTCTGCACCCCGACCCCGGACCTGTCTGCAAGACTGGACAATGAAGACGATGCCCTCAACCGTCAAGCGGCGATGATCCGACAGCTTGCAGCCGAATATCACGTTGGTCTCGCGGATTTCAGTGCAGCGTTCCGGGCACTGTCTGATTCCGGCGAACGCCTGTCCGACTATATGGCACAGGTCAATCATCCTAATGCCCGCGGTCACCAAGTAGCCCTCTCGGTAATAGAACCGTTCTTCGCCCCTAAGTAAATCTCAAAAAATGACAAACTGATATGAGTCTTTCAGAAAAAACACTGAAGAAAATCCTGATTGCCGAGATTGTCATAGCGCTGATTCCGGTGCTTTACTTCGCCTGCCGCATCTTCGTTTGCGACCGATTCATAATAAACGGGCATTCGATGGAGCCCACCCTCCACAACGGGCAGCCTGTATATGTGAATAAACTGCTGATGGGAGGCCGGATCTACACCAAGTTCGACTTCGACTCAGATGAACTCCATTCGTTCAGGATGCCCGGGCTGAGACGGATCAGAACCGGGGACGTTGCCATCTACAATTATCAATACGGCAGGGAAAAAGGCCGGATAGGGTTCAAAATCAACTTTGTCTATGCCAAAAGATGCATAGGATGCCCCGGAGATGTAATCAGCATACGGAACGGTCATTACATCAACGCCAGGACCGGCTGGACAGGGATTCCTGAATCAGAAGAAATAGCTCTGAGCCGTATGACAGACTCTATGCTCATCGCCTGCAAAGTGTTTCAGACAGGTGCATTCGCACGCGAGAAAGGCAACTGGAACATCAAGGAATTCGGACCAATTCAAGTACCGGCGAAAGGAATGACAATACAGTTGGACAGCATATCAAAGAATCACTATTGCCGCGTACTGGAATATGAGACAGGTCTTCCCATCGAAGAAATCGACAACGGGGAATACACATTCGCCGGCAATTACTATTTCTTTGCCGGAGACAATGTGCTGAACTCCAGAGACAGCCGGTACGACGGCTTCGTCCCCGAAGAATATGTCATCGGGATAGTGTCCGGAGCGAATCGGAAACGGCGATCATCTCGTCACGAAGCTGAACCATATTCAGATGCTTCTCGTTTGCAGGCATCGCCGCTGCCTTGAGTGCCAGTTCCGCAGCTTCCCTGTTCCGTCCCTCGCGCAAATATAGCCGGGTGAGACGGACCAGAGGATAAATGCGGCAAGGAACCATATAATGGGCGGTAAGGTATTCGGACTCAGCCTTCCGGTATTCTCCAAGACCCTCATAGTCCCTTCCCATTATCACGTGAAAAATGGGATCGCTTGAGATTGCGGCACCTTCTGACAAAGTTTCCAGACTCGCCTCATATTCGCCTGACAGGAACTGGTCATATCCTTCGCTGTAAAGTTCCCTGAATCTGTCCGTCTGCGATGATTTCACTGCCAGCACAATGCCGGAGGCCAGACACACGGCAGCCAAAAACAGAGTGGCTGAAGAGAGGATGGCTGAAGAGAGATTGGCCAAAGGCAGGGTGGCAGAACGAACCTGAACCGGACGGGCGGAATCCCTGCCCGGATGACTGCGCCGCCCTGAGATGCTCAGAGCCGATGCGGCAAGCAGAATGCCGAAAAGTATATTGATTCGGGGAACGCTGAACGGATAGGAGGCAAAGGCAAAAACCGACCAGGCAACCATCCCTCCGGCATAAATGCTCCCCCTCCTGTACAGAAGAACGATTGCGGCCAGGAGAACCGAGATGAACAGCAGCATACCCGTCACACCATATTCCACTCCCACGTGAAGGTACTCGTTGAAGGCGTATTCCGGACATCCGGCCACCTCCACAACCTTGGCCGGAACATTGTCCAGATTGTTGCGGAAGAATTCCTCCTGAACCTTGCCGTAGGTGCCGAGAATGGTTCCCGACCCGGTTCCGAAAGGGTGTTCCGCAATGGCGATGCTCTCAATCCTCCAGATATGCAGTCGTCCTATTGCAGAATCCTTCTTCAGGAAAAAGGCAGCTGCCGCACAGCATACCGCAAGCAGGCAGGCGAGCAGGACCAGCCGTGGATGGCTGCCAATCTTCTTTCCGATGTTCCGGTCACGGATGCAGGCGAGCAGCAGCGCAAGCAGCAAGGCAGCCCAGGAAATGCGGCTCATAGATGCCGGAAACACCAGAAAGCACAGGCAGAAAGACAAGCAGGCAGCAGTCATCATCACAGACCTGTACAAACCTTTGTGCCTCTTCCTGAACTTGATGACGTAGGTCCCGGTCACCGCCATCGAAATGGCCAGAAAACCGCCGAAAGGACCGGGATTGTGAAAATTCCCTGTCATCACGAAGAATGCGTTGTGAGAGAATCCCCCCCCGAATGCCTGCACTATCCCACATACAGCCTCAACTGATGACCAGACACAGAAACATAAGAAAAAGATTGACTTGAAGAGGGCCGGACTCGCCACACAGCATTTGAAGTGATTCAGCTTTACCATACAGAAACATCGGTCAGGATTGTCCTGACCGAATGCAAATATACTCGTTTTTCTCTGGAAGTACCAATGCTTGAACTATTCACAATTCTCTGCTTCTGGCTCTGTACAATTTGTGAAGAGACTCCCGGCCAAAAGGTTCACCCAACACAACAATCCTCCCGGATGAATCCAAAAGAAATGTCCTGTACCGGGCCTTGACTTTCAGCATACGGTTATTCTTCAGAAAGGTATTATCCTCATCATACCAAACTGGGAATGCAACACCAAGATCGGCAAGAGTCTGGCGAATAAGAAACTCTTCATCCGGATAACAAACTGGCACCAATTCCACACCACACTCATCTGCCAGTTTTTTATAATAAGGCAAACTCTGCATTGAACATCCTGTACAAGCAGAATGGCCATAATAGACAACAAGACATTCCTTCGACGGAGGTTGAGAGCCATCGCGGACAAAGCCATCCACCGACAATTGTACCAAGCCATCCGGGAATGAGATATGCCGGAACATCAAACGTCTGACCTCCTGATTCCCGGCAAATAGAGAGCTACTGGATAAAACCAGAGACATCAAGATAATAAATGTTGCCTTCCTCATCCAAAAGATATACTTTTCCTTCACTCTCTGCAAATGCAATCCTTAAAGAAGATAATCCGGTCATTAGATTGGCAATCAGATTGCCTTTATAGTCCCAGATACGTATAAGGGAATTCCAAGACTGTCCTTCATCAAAATCTACTGCCAGGATTCCGCAAAAAAGTTGTACAAAGTAACGGCTGCCTGCATCGACGTCAAGCGAAGTAGCTGTTAATACTTTCCGCAAATCATAATCTGTAAAACCGGAGAGATCATCCAAGAAAAGACTTGAGCTCTCTCTTACGAGCAGTGAATGCCCTGTTTTCAAATCAAGAATAACCGAAGCATCGAGCAAGGTAGAAGCGAGCACGGCCATACTACCATCCTTGGAGACTCGTTCAACTCCCTGATAATATGAAATAGCAGATGAATTCTTAGATCCCTTATCAAAATGCGGGAAAATCCTATAATCCTTGACACGGGAATCTGACACCATTCTGGATATCGGAGGATCAATAAATCCATCCCGTGGATCTTTGTACGACAATCCAGCACAGACAAAAGTGAAGTCTTTCATTGGAAAAGGATTAATCCAGGTATAAGACAATTCATTCTTAGGCAAATAGTCCCTTTTCTTTCTGATTTCTTCAAATACAGCGTGACCCTCTTTAAGTGAACGGCTCAGATTGAAAGCACCGATGAAATCATAGTTACTCAGGAATAATATCAAATCTCCAGATTCGTTCGTCACCGACCATTTGTCAGAACCAGGGATATTAAGGAACTCATTAGGTCCACGGCCTATCGAACCGCACTTCAAAAGTGATGCACCATTACTCTTATCGATGATATTAATGTAATGAGTCTTGTCTCTGGTGAGAGTCAAAAGATAGTCTCCGGCATCAACCATATATGAAGCATTCTCAACTGTTGTTAAAAGAACAAGAGAATCGGACATATCAAGAGGTGACGGAGCAAGATATGTAATCTCCTCATCCACACAGCAAAGCTTGCTGCCAGTATGCGAGCAAGAAAGAGCACCGAAAAAGATAACGGTGCTCAATATTACAAAAATCAAAGAATTATTATTCCGCTTTAACATAACAATAACCTGCTCTACCAAATACTTTAGTTGAATTTGTATCACCGCATTTATAGATAGTACCAATTGGATTAGTAGGAGCTGACCATTGCATTACTGTATTATCATGACAAATAGGTCTTTCACTACCATGTCTTCCCATTTCATAACAACATATTACATTAATTCCACCATCATAATCATCATCAGATAAGGCTTCGATGGTCTCAATAATGTACACATTCCTCTTTGATGTAAGAGCAACAACAGCAACAGCCAGCACTATCAACAGGGCTGCACAAGCGATGAATTTTGACTTCATATTATAATCGTTTTAGTAAATAGTAAATCTCAAGAGAGAGTTTCCGAATTCCCCGGTACAAACTAATCCTCTTACAATTAGCAAGCCGGACCAGCAATTATTTGCAAACCTAAAAAAAAAAAGACATCTCCAAATTTTACTGAGTAAATCTTTAGTAAAGGGAAAAAAATAAGTTGGT
>DCIN01000089.1:10428-12817 GCA_002315815.1 Bacteroidales bacterium UBA1725
ATTTTTTGAGATTTACTTAATATTTGGCAACTGACTCGAGTCTGGATCTGTCCAGACATCGCTGTCGGTTCGCTTGTTCTCGACACCGGATATATGTCCAAGGAGGTCATAGGGACATTCCACAAGGTATTGGCGTTTTATTATGCCATATACTTCTCTGCGAACCACGCGCGGAAGATTGGGTCTGATATTTCAAGAGCACCATCATTCGAATCCACGAATGCCTTGGTCTCAAGAATCTTTTTATTACGCGTAATGGTTGTCAGGTTTCCCAGTCTGTACTTTTCCCGTGCGCCTGCGGACGAGAGCTGTGTTTCTCCGGCAATAATCGCCTTGAGCATCTCCCTTTGGCTCGCGGTAAGTTTCTCAACATCGCTCATAAACATAGGAGCATTAGTGTCAATAATGCGCCTATATGCACGGTTCATAATTTCTTGCGAAACCTCTTTGTCGGTATCAGACCACACAAAATAACTCAACTGCTGAATATACCACGAGTGGCTTTCTGTATGCTCACATATCTCTACAGCGAACTCCTCACTGATGGATTTATTTGTTTTTCTGAAACCACCAACGATGAACGGAACCCAATCTTCCTGAGCTATCTTGCCTAAAAACATCGTTTCGGAGAAACGGTAAAACGGCTTCTGGGAGTCATTGAAGATTTGCATCATCATATATTTCTTGCTGCCATAGAAACAATAGGATACATTCTTGTGATGCTGCCAGACAGAGCGCATCTTTCCCTCAAGTTCTTCATAGCCATCCATTTCTGCAAGCTGCTGAAACTCATCGATACAGACAATGACTCGGATTCTCTTATCGGATGCTATCTTCTCCGGAAGGTCAAGAATCTGGGACTGATTATCGTTCAGTGGGTTATGCCTGAAATTGATGGTTATTATATCATTCAGGCCATCCGATACTGTAAGACCAGGTATGATTCCGCCAAGATACTTTTTGGCATCACTCCAAGCCTTCTCTATCTTATTGCTTGTGCAGGATAATACAGCTGAAGCGAATTTCGAATAGAAGTCCTCCATACTGTCAATACTGAAGGCATCAAGATAGCACACCCTTACATCCTTCCGTTCAGAAGTCAACTCATCCATTGCCATTTTTACAAGAGATGATTTTCCCCATCTTCTCGGGGATATCAAAGACACGTTTATCCCTGAGAACAGCATCTGCTTGAGTGATGCGCGTTCGGATACCCTGTCGATGAAATTATCTTTTGTGGCAAGTGAGCCGTACTGGAAAGGAGATTCTACCATCTGTTATGCTTTTTATTTCTAATTGCAAATATAAAAATAATACACAAATGTATAATACAATTATGTGTAAAACTTTGTAAGCCCCCAGTGTCTCACGTCATAGAAGCATAAAGATCTGAGTATAGCCCGCCAGTGTGAGATGTTGGGCATAGCCAGAAGCACCAGTTACTATAATATTGGTCATTGGTGATGCGGGAGGAGAATTTTTTGCAAAATACGTCTATGGCCATCCATAAGCGGGTGAACACTCGGCATTGTTATATGTTATGCAAAAGAAATAAGTTGGTAATCTTGTCTCCACCAAGTTATTTTTGAGATTCACTATATAATTTCTTCAGGAACGAAGCATTCCTCAAATACAGGTCATCTGATATTCTTCAAAGAAGTGAAACACGTCTCATACGATTTTCATACAATCGGGAACGAAACGACCAAAAACGTTCCCAAATGAGGTCAAAATGGGCAAATTGGAATAAAATCGCAGAAAACGTTCCCAAAATACATCATAAAATACAGGGTTTTGCACCTGAGCCGATATGGATGAATATGCATCTCGTGGGTGATTCTGTGTGGTTGCGCTTCCAGCCAAGTCTCGACACGTACCATCGTGAATTTTCTATTTTTGGTCTCCGTCTGACATCTTGAGGTGAACACCCAATCTTTCGCAATTGTCCTTCAAAAGTTTTATAGTTTTTCGCAATCTTTGTTGTCTAACAAATGTAACTTTCAAAATAATCGTATGACGAAAACCGAACAAGAATTTACATATTTGATTGAGAAGCATAAGAGCGTCATATACACCGTGTGTCTTATGTTTTCTAAAAATAGGGATGAGATTGATGAAATGTTTCAGGAAATACTGATCAAACTGTGGAACGGCTATGAAAAGTTCCGCGGTGAATCCGATGTCAAGACTTGGATTTACAGGGTTTCTCTGAACTGCTGCCTCAATCAGCAAAAGAAAAGGAAACGGGAACCGGACTGCATTCCATTGACGATGGACATCGACCCTTTCGAGGGGATGAGTGACCGTTCTCTGCAGACGAAGCGGCTTTATGACAGAATCAACCGTCTGGGGCTGATTGACAGGGCAATCATTCTTCTATGGCTGGAGG
>DCIN01000038.1 GCA_002315815.1 Bacteroidales bacterium UBA1725
TCAATCATATAATGGATGTGTGTCTTGTCTGTTTCCATTCGTCCGAAACCGCGCTCAAAGATAACAGATTATTTCGGTACTTGCATACGAATATCAGGTGGTACTGAAGAAGATATTTGTGCCGATTATGAGAATGCCATTGTGTCATAAAAATGACATTGGAAACATTTATTCCAATACGGCCTTAACCCATAGTCTGAAGCCTATGGGATTGCGGCCTAAATCATTTCAAGATCATAAAACTATATATAGCAATTGTATATGTAAGAAGAGTGCACAAATGAATTTGACCAAGAATTGAGTTGGTGGATGGCAGACGCTTTTTTGGTATCGTCACAAGTATTCATTGTGCCCCATATTTGCAATAATAATGGATTGTCTCTATATTCGTCGAACTCACGTTATCTTAGTAAAACTCATTATTCAGAAAACTCATTCAATCATATCAGGATGTCGTCAAAAGTATTTTTCACCAATTTCAGAACCACCCCTGAAAACAACCAGCTGGACAAACTCGAGAATCTTGTCAGAACGGCAGGAATTGAATCCATCGACTTCAAGGACAAATACGTGGCCATCAAGCTGCACGTGGGGGAACTGGGCAATATGGCATATCTGCGGCCAAATTACGCCGCCACTCTTGTCAGAGTCATCCGCAGTCTGGGAGGAAAACCCTTCCTCACCGATGCCAACACTCTATACTCCGGGCACAGGTCCAACGCTCCCGATCATATGGACACAGCGAATTGCAACGGTTATTCTCCTATGAGCACCGGGGCCCAGTTTATTGTGGCAGATGGGCTCAAAGGCCTGGATTTCGAAGCAATACCGTTGAACGGCCAGTTCTGCAAGGCTCCCAAGATTTCCTCAGCGATAGCTCAGGCTGATATACTGGTGAGCCTCTCACACGTCAAGGGCCACGAAATGACAGGTTTCGGAGGCGCGCTCAAGAACATAGGAATGGGGAGCGGGTCTGTAGCCGGGAAAAAGGAGATGCACAGCAACTGCAATCCAATAGTTGACGATGATTCCTGCCGTGGCTGCGGTTGCTGCATAGCCGCTTGCAGCCACGGTGCCATCAGTGCCGGGCCCGATGGAAAAGCGGTCATCGATGCCGGGAAATGTGTCGGCTGCGGACAATGCATAGCCACTTGCCAATTCGGAGCCGCCCGTGCCGACGGGAACGAACGGTTGGACATAATGAACTGCAAAATTGCGGAATACGCCAAAGCCACAATTAACGGAAAACCGAATTTCCACGTATGCATCATTACCGACGTGTCACCGGAATGCGATTGCTGGAACTACAATGACGTACCCATCGTCCCCAACATAGGAATGGCCGCATCTTCAGACCCGGTAGCCCTCGACTGCGCCTGCGCCGATCTGGTTAACGCAGCCCCTGTGATGGATACTTCCAACTCCCTTACCGACAGTCATTCACACGAAGAATGCGCAGATTCACACGACCACTGGACCCTGCTCCATCCCGACACCGACTGGAGATCCGGAGTGGAACACGCCGAAAAAATCGGACTGGGAACACGGGATTACGAACTCATTTCGATATAGTGTCCGAGCCAGTGACTATTCCAGGGGTGAAGCGCGTTTCCCGTACCGGAAGTCCGCAAGCCAGACAGTAATAGATGTACGGGATGTCGAAACCGGAGGCAAGGGCTGATTCTATCCCACCGGAAAAACGGGGATTGCATTCCAGAAAGAATGCATTTCCGGCCTTGTCGATACGAAAATCCACTCCGCAGACACCGTGATAGTCGACTGCATCCAGAATGCGGCGCACATATTCCACCAGAACGGGTTCGATGACTCCAATTCTGAGTCTGGACACACCTTTGCCCTTGGGCTGCAACACCTTGTAAGCCTCAGCCCGGAAATAACCATCCCAACGTAACGCATCCACGCAGTAGTCATCCCCTTCTATATATTCCGTAACAAGACAGGATAAGGGTAATATTGAGGAGGATGGAGAGGATGGAGAGGATGAAGAGGATGAAGAGGATGGAGAGGATGAAGAGGATGAAGAGGATGGAGAGGATGGAGAGGAAGTCCTGAGAAGATATTCCAGAGCCTTGGCAGAACGGGGGAAATAAACGCTGTCCCCGCCCTGTCCCCGAGGACGTTTCACCACCACGGGAAACACTTCGATTCCAGAAAGAGATGTATAGCGTTCGGGCTGAGGAATACCTAGTGAAGCAGCCAGTGAACAGGCGGATATCTTGTCGTCCAGAGCGTTGATTTTGGCAGCGCTGTCAAGAGGAATGAGTGTGCCGGGGAATTCGCTCCTTCGCGAAGCCAGCACTTCCGGAAAAAACACCGGAATAACCATAGTTGAGGGATGCTGTTTCAGCCTTTCTTTCAAGGTGCCGATATACAAGTCCGCACGTTTTTTGGCCGATGGAGCTTCCATAATATCAACCTTCAGCCCTGCCTTGCTCAAGCTGGCAGCAACCAGTTCTCCAGTGTATCCGCAGGGATTTGTCAGGAGCACATCATATTCTTTCATACTCAATATACGAATCTCAAAAGTACTTATTTTTCGGCATATTTCTTGATACGAAAATATAAAATGGTAACTTTGTAAAATCAATCTTATTTTTACGATGAAAAACAAACTCATTTTTCCCCTATTCGTGCTGGCATTGCTCGCAGGACAGTACCGAGCCGATGCCCAGCAAGAAAAACGTACGCCGCAGATTAGCACGAGATTTGGCATTGCAGGCTCCCCCAGCGTGGCCGGCGAATATTTCACCTCTAATACCAACCCATACTCATACGGAACTCTGTCCAGTATTTATTACGGGGGGATAGGAGCAGTATCCACTCCGGGTACTTTCGTAGGGGGAATCGACATCAAGTTCAACAGGGTTATCGCATTGTCCGTGGATTTGGGAGTGAACGCTATGTGGGCTGACACATATTCCAATGCAAACAAGACTGTCACCGGAAAACAGACAGGAGTCGCCTTGTATTTTATGCCCAAGGCAAAACTCTTCTATATGGACAGGGAAATGGTAAGAATGTACGGTACAGTTGGAGTGGGAATCGGAAGGTATTTCGGATATCCGACTAAATATTCCAGCAATTTCTCAAGCCCCTTCAAACTTGAAGCCCAATTTGTTCCTTTCGGAATAGAAGTCGGTAGAAAATTATTCGGCTTTGCTGAACTGGGTGTCGGAACAATGTTCTTGGGTTTCCACGCGGGTATTGGTTATAAATTCTGAATACAATGAGTAAAAATATCATTCTTCCCATCGTCATCTCTGCATTCGCGGCTTTCTCGTGCCAGATTATTGACGACAACAACGATATTAATGAATGGGAGTTGGCTTCTTTTTCCTATAATTTGACAACAAATGTCATCGTCGAACCGATTCTCTCCTTGAACCAATGCCTTATCAACAAGGATGACATCTTTAAGGAAGGATTCAAGAAGACGGTAAACGGGATGACCATCACGCTTGTGTCTGCCAAAGACAGTACCTGGAGAGCGGTCAATGACTCGGAAAGCGACAACTTGAAATTTACATCCGATATCAAGATGCTCAAATCCGACATTTCGGGCCGTCCTTGCTGGCAGTGCAGCAGCGAGTGCAGCTACATTGAAGACTCCAAATATCTTGCGACTCTCGAAACAATCAAAGCTGCCACTACTACCTGGGAGGAGAGCATCACTCCATCATCGACCACCCTTTCGATGCTGATATCAGGTTCTTTCCAAATCAAGACGTACCTGCGTAATGGGAATAAGGACGAGTTCCTCAACGAATTCACTGCCACATACGATAATACCGATATAAATTATTATCCATCAACTTATGTCAGCAAGTAGAACAGGCAGAAAGTTATACAGGACAGAAAGAGAAAAAGAAATATTTCAAGTGACAATAGCGGGCGGTGTTATTAACACCGTCCTGCTTGTTTTCAAGTTCGTGGCGGGCATTACAGCCCGAAGTTCGGCAATGACGGCAGATGCCGTCCACTCCTTGTCAGACTTCATCACTGATATTGTTGTACTTATCTTCGTCCGGATAAGCGGGCGTCCTCAGGACAAGTCTCACGACTACGGACACGGAAAGTTCGAGACTCTTGCGAGCACGGCCATCGGTATAGCCCTGCTTGCGGTCGCAATCGGCATCATCGTTTCCGGAGCAGGAAAAGTATCAGCCTGGCTTCACGGAGAATCTCTCGAAAAACCGGGGACATTGGCATTCTGGGCCGCACTGATTTCAATCATTCTCAAGGAATTCACTTACAGATTCACGATTGCAGCGGGTAAAAAACTTGATTCACAGGCTCTCAAAGCCAATGCCTGGCATCACCGTAGCGACGCTTTCTCATCTCTGGGCACTGCTGCAGGCATAGGTTGCGCCGTTCTGCTCGGCGACAGATGGACGGTACTCGACCCCATTGCGTCAATCGTGGTCGGAGCATTCATAGTCAAGGTCTCCCTTGGTTTGATGAAGGACGGTATCGATGAACTGACAGAGAGTTCCCTTCCCGACGAAGTGGAGAACGAGATAATCGCCACGGCCTCGTCCATACCCGATGTGGTAGAGCCGCATCATCTGAAGACCAGACGCATAGGCAACAGCTACGCTATTGAACTGCACGTGAGAATGGACGGGAGAATCTCACTTTCAGAAGCTCACGACAGAGCTTCGCAGATTGAAAACGAGCTGAGAAAAAAATACGGAGAAGGGACACACGTATCCATACATATGGAACCAGTTGGTCAACGGACTCCCTCGCAGGAGAAAAGTTCCTGAGTGGAGACCAGCTTTCCTTTCATATCGTGAACAGTCTGCTTCACGCCGCCGAAACCTTCAGAATACCAGGTATCCACTGACCTGGTGACAGTGCTGAACGGCGATTTGGTCGTGACTTTCTCGTGCACCAGCCAACTGTCGAAATTTCCCGCTTTCAGCGTTATTGTCCGGTGGTCTTTGACCTCCCTCTCCTCTACTGTAATCGTAACATCCACAATGCCTATCCCGACGTTTATGACAGAATCCGGAAGTTTCTGTCCGAGTTTCATATCAACGGGAACGGTACTGGCATCGCCCAGACTTATGTAGTCCTGGACCTTAAGGGTTTTCTTCATCGACTCCATATTGGTCATAGTTCTTCCGTTCTTCCGGATGATTCCCATAACGAACAGGTTGTCACCGTCGAAGAAAGGCTTCCCATTCCCGTCCAGAAAACTGTACACTATATCAATGCTCCCGTCGTCAAGATTACCCGAAGCGTTCTTGACAGTCATAGTGTATTTGCAGGCTGTGTGTCCGGCGGCATCGGTGAATTCATACTTCAGGGAAGCTCCTTCCTTCATAGGGAAAATGGTCCTCAACTGTTGAGCATTGCAGTGCACCCCGACAACGAGGGCCAGGAAAGAAAAGGCGGCTAAAAAGAGTCTTCTCATACAGAAAATAGAGTTTTGATTAACAGGCTGCAAAAATACAGTATTTTTTTCGCTTCACTATATGAAGCTGGTGAAAAGAGAAAAACATAACGCGAGAATTACTATCTTCGGGGAATGGAAAATAAATTGTACATACTTGCATCGGCAACTCTGCTGATATCGGCACTCTTTTCCGCCCCGGGATGTACTGGATCCCAGTCCGGAGAAGGAAAAAGAACTGTTCACGAAGAAGGTGACGGAACGGCAAGCTCCACGTTCTGCGGGAGCGTGGACTATGACAGCCACTTTACCAGAGAACGTCTGAGAATGGATTTTGTGCTTGCCGGAGACAAAGACAGGCAGTACGCATTCCTCGATGAACTCCACAGGGAGAGTTTCTGGGTCGGATCTCCCTCCGGGCTCATAGACACATTTGGCTACGGACAGTATTTTCTTGAAATTTTTCATAAGGATTCGCTGATATTCTCCCACGGTTTCTCCACACTTTTCGAGGAATGGAGAACCACGGCTGAAGCCGCCTCCACTCCCAAGGCTGCAAGCCAATCTCTCTGGATGCCCTTCCCGAAAGACACGGTTACTGTCGTACTGTATCAGAGAATACGCAGTACAGGAATGTTCCAGCCGTTCTATGAATGTGAAGTCAATCCCTCTGACAGACACATCATACCCGGGCCAGACAATGATTTCGTAGTTGATTGCCTGCAGTACAAAGGAGATCCTGCTCACAAAGTTGACCTCGTATTCGCAGGCGAGGCATATACGCCGGAACAGTTGCCAAAACTGCGCAAAGATGCGGCAAGGATGATGGAATACCTGTTCACTATGGAGCCTTACGCATCCAGAAGAGACGACTTCAATGTCTGGCTCGTGGAAAGCACGTCAGAAGATGGAGGTGTGGACATACCCAACTGGGGGCAATGGAAGCGCACTGTGATGGATTCCAGTTTTGACACCTTCTATGAAGACCGCTATCTCACTATTATGAACCACAAGAAGATGGCATCAGTCCTGTCCGGAGTTGCCTTTGACACTGCTTTCATTCTGGCCAACGAGACCAAGTACGGGGGCGGAGGGATATACAATTCCTACGCGATGGGTACGTCTGACAATAAGTTGTCGGAAGTGGTGTTCATACACGAATTCGGACACAGTTTCGCAGGACTCGGAGACGAATACTACACTTCGGATGTTGCCTATCAGGATTACTATCCTGTGGGAGTTGAACCTTGGGAACCCAACATCACCACTCTGGTGGATTTCTCTTCCAAATGGGCGGATATGGTGGAGGACGGTACTCCGGTTCCCACCCCCGATGACCCGGATCAATGGTACGGAGTGACCGGTGTGTTCGAAGGTGCAGGTTATATGGCAAAAGACTGCTACAGACCATTTTTCGAATGCAGGATGCTGAACAACACAGCTCCCTGCTTCTGTCCTGTCTGCCAGAGGGCCATTAACGCAATGATTGATTTCTATGTAAAGTGAATCTGGAAGTGAATCTGGAAGTGAATCTGTAGCTGATGTACTTTGCACAACTCATACTTCCACTCAGGCTCGAGTGGGAGCCCTGGTACTCCAGCGGGAAGGAACTAGTCCGCGGGATGCGTGTACGTGTCAGGTTTTCGGGTCGGGAGTACATCGCCGTAGTGCACCGATGCGCGAGTGAACCGGATCACTACTTGGACAGAGGCCATATTCTTCCGATTGAAGGTCCGGCGGAAGGAATGGCACCAATCTCAGAAAATGAACTCACCCTGTGGGAGTTCATTTCATCTTATTATCTGTGCAGCATCGGGGAGGTGTACAAAGCAGCCTGTCCGGGAATGAAGTCATCTGGAGGTCAGGGTACACACAGGCAGATGGAGCGTTTGAAAAAGCGCATTGCCGCCCTTGATGCCGAAATCCTAAGAAGGAACGCATCGCCAAGAACAAAGCTTGAGATTACCCAAAGAATGATTGCCCTTCGGGACGGTCTTGCAAGGAGTTTTGAGAGTCTTGAGAGTTTTGGAAGTATTGGAAGACTTGCCGGCGAGGTCCCCGAAGGAATGGGCGACACTGGTGAAGAGACAGGAAACACTGATGAGAGGGCAGGAAACACTGATGAGAGGGCAGGAAACGTTTCAGGAAGCCCCGGCAGCTCTCGAAGTGTCAAGGTATCCGGACGACCGCTTCTTCTCGTCGGAACCGACAGAACCGAAGTATATGCCGATGCCATACGGAATTGCAACGGTGACTGCCTTGTCCTGACTCCTGACAGAGTTTCTGCAGTGCGTATGGAAAAAATGCTCTCTTCATTCTTTTCCTGCGTCATTCGGGCCGAGGCAGGTGCCGGCATCGCAAAGCGCAGGAATCTGGCCGGGAAACTACGCCACCCGGCAGAGAAGACAGTTGTGGTTGCTAACCGCAGCGGTATCTTTCTCCCTTTCTCAAATCTCGGTCTGGTAATAGTCGACGAGGAGCAGGATACATTCTACAAACAGGAAGACCCAGCCCCCAGATACAACGGCCGCGACTGTGCAGTGAAACTGGCATCCATCCACGGTGCATTGCTCATTCTCGGCAGCGCATCTCCGTCATTGGACAGCATATTCAATGTACTCTGCGGTAAGTATGAGCGCCGGGAAACCGGAACGGGTCAATCTGTCAGCGGTGCGACGGAAGTCATTGACATCCCTGCGGAAAGCAGAAAGAACGGTATGTCGGGGCTGTTTTCCAGAAAACTCATCGATGCAATCAACAACTACTCCGGCCCGGTTGTGCTGATACGTGGATGGGAAAATGCGGAGGAACTCTCGAATCAGTGTTCATTATGCCTGAACAGGGAAGTCTCGGTGATGCGCTACACCGAGGCCAGAGATGCGGATCTCTCCTCCAGTATGGTCGGCGTGATTCAAGCTGACGCCCTCGTCCGCAAGGATGATTTCAGAGCCGATGAGAAAGCGGCGCAGATTGTGTCGTCTCTATCGGCAAGATGCCGTTGCCTGATTATCCAGACCTGCTCCCCGGGAAGATTCTCCTCCCCGGGAAGTGTGGATGAAATGTTGGCGGAACGCCGGGAATTCGGTTTTCCTCCGTTCACGAGAATGGTGGAAACCAGAACGAGGGACGGAAAAGTGGCGGAAGTGTTCTTCCTGCGGAAAGATTCCAGCCTGTCCGCGGAAAAGAAAATAATCGCAAGCGAATCGGCCGGTAAAATAATCGATGTTGATCCCCTTTAGTAAAGAGAAAAAAATAAGTT
>DCIN01000014.1:0-11994 GCA_002315815.1 Bacteroidales bacterium UBA1725
AAAGAGAAAAAAATAAGTTGGTAAAGATTGACGAGTATTATTGAGGACAGATTTTGCTCTGAAGAGGGAGCATAGCGGGCTATGTGACCGATGAAGAGTGAAATATGGACCAATAGGACGAAATCAAGATTACCAAGTTATTTTTTGAGATTTACTTAGTGAAGCGCTAATAACAGGTTGGCGAAAAATGACAAGTCTTTTTGAGATTCGCTTAGGAGAAATCGAGCACAAGTCCGTCGTAGGCGGGATGGACGTGTTCCGGAAGGCTGCGGGCAAATTCTTCGTGAGGAGGCAGCAGGTGCGATATGTGGGTGATATAGGATTCCCTTGCACCTACTCTCTCGAAAAAAGCCAGACATTCATCCAGAGAGAAATGGGAGTGATGGGGACCGGGTTTGACACAGTTTATGGTCACTGCGTCAAGTCCGCGTAGTTTATCGAATTCGGAATCTTCTATCAGATTCATATCAGTGAGATAAGCGATATTGCCGAAACGATAGCCCAGAACGGAAATTTCCTTCTCTTTCAGGTGCCATCCCTGTATCGGCACCACCTCTACGGACTTCACTTCCACATTTTCCGGAGGCAGATGATGGTAGCCGAAGCCCTTTTCCCATTTGAGAACCTCGTCACCGGCGTTGGAGAACACCCGGAACGGGTCATTGCCGATAATATGAGTACGCCATTCAGGGGCACCCTGATAGCGCGGCTCAGCAAAGGCATAGGCGTAAGTCTTGCGCAGTGAATCCTCAACATACTGCTGGCAGTAGATATTCACGGGATGGCTCTCGCACAAGTTCAGAGCCCTGGTGTCATCCAACCCGCCCGTATGGTCCATATGGTTATGAGTAAGCAGAATGGCATCCAGATGCGTCACTCCTCCTCTTATGGCCTGATATCTGAAATCCGGTCCGCAGTCCACCATAATCGTAAGACCTCCGTATTCCACCAGGGCCGAAGCACGCAGACGTTTATCCTTCGAATCACCGGATGTGCAGACCCGGCAACGGCAACCGAGCATCGGAACTCCGGAAGATGTCCCTGTGCCCAGAAAGGTAAGCTTTGCTTTCATTGTCATTTATACTTTTCCTTATTCCAATTATGTGAGTATCAAATAATAACTTGGTGCTCTTGTCTTCAAACACCCATTCTCTGTACTCTTTCAATACTCAGTACTCAACACTCAGCACTCAGCACTCAACACTCAACACTCAACACTCAGCTCTCAGTACTCAGTACTCAATCCTCATCCAGACGGCGGCGCAGTTCCGCCACCGCGTTCTTTCTATGCCGGCAGACATCGCACACACCGCACTTCCGGCTCTCTTTCTGGCCGAAGTAACGCAGCAGAAACACGGAGCGGCACTCCTCACCCTGTGAAGCATATTCCAATACGGCTTCCATACGCTTGAGCGAATTATTCCGGAGAAACTCATATTTCTTGGGCTGCAAGTCCAGATTTCCCGGTACAATCCTGTCGTGATACAGGAGAATCACTGAACTTCTGGCCGCTGGCACATAGTCAATGACGTGTTCCACCGAGAGTCTGAAAAGATTCTGGCGGAGCTGGGGCACGGAGTATCCGCAGGACGCGGCCACCCTTTCCTCGTCTATGGGTACTGGATAGGAGAACAGTCCTGTGTATGAGCGCATCAGCACTTCCAGAAGTCTGGGAAGTGAATTGTCCGGAAGTTCCACTTCGTAGAGCGCGTTCCTCTCGATTCTGATTTTGACTCTGGTCGGAATGTCCACCTCCTCCGAGAAGCTGATATGCTCCGACCGTTCCAGATATTTGAGCGCATAGCGCACCCTGGCACGTTCCAGGGAAAAATGCCGGCAGAATTCCTCTTCATCGAACTTGAGGCTGCGGCCCCCGCCGGTGTCATATATTATTCCGTAATGAATATGAAGTTTCTGATAGATGTCGGCGATATACTCCAAAGGAGGGAACGAAAGCTGCTGCAGTTGTGCGAGCCGGCGTTTGTCTTTATCGTTCCATAGCAGGACGGCATAAGAATGCCTGCCGTCGCGGCCAGCACGTCCAGCCTCCTGAAAATATGCCTCAGGGCTGTCTGGCAGGTCAGAATGCACCACAAAGCGCACATCCGGCTTGTCGATTCCCATTCCGAATGCATTGGTGCACACCATCACGCGTATCTCGCCCTTCTTCCAGGCCTCCTGACGTTTCGTCCTCTCGAAAGATCCTAGGCCTGCGTGGTAGAACGAGGCCTCGACACCATTGCTCTTCAGGAATGCGGCCGTCTCCTCACAGCCGCTGCGATGACGCAGGTACACGATTCCGGACCCCGGGACTCCGTTGCAAATATTCAGAAGCTGTCCTCTCTTGTCGGCACAGTTGCGCACTATGTAACTGAGATTGTCCCTTTCGAATCCTGACTTGAGGAGAACGAACTCCCTGCCGCTGAGTGAAAGCCGGTCCATAATATCCTGCGCCACTTCAGGGGTGGCCGTGGCAGTCAAGGCTATGACCGGAGCACTGCAGAGTTTGCGCAGATCTCCTATTCGCAGATAGTCGGGACGAAAGTCATATCCCCACTGGGATATGCAGTGCGCCTCGTCGACCACCACAAAACTGATGTCCAGAATATCCAGATATGACTTGAAAAGATCGGTACCCAGACGCTCAGGAGACAGATACAGAAACTTGTAATCCCCGTATGCCGCGTTATTTAGAGCAAGATCCACCTCCCGGCGCGTCATACCGGCGTGTACGGCTATGGCCTTGATGCCCCTGGACTGAAGATTCTGCACCTGATCTTTCATCAGTGCAATGAGAGGAGTGACCACCAGCGCCAGACCCTTGTTCATCAATGCGGGAACCTGGAAGCAGACCGACTTGCCTCCGCCGGTGGGAAGAATCGCCAGAACATCCTTTCCTTCAAGGGCAGCGGAAACAATTTCCTCCTGCATAGGGCGGAACGAGTCATATCCCCAGAATTTCTGCAATATCTGTCGAGCGGTCATCTCGAAGCACAAAAATACGAAGAAATTCAGTAACTTCGCAAATGTCAATCCATCAAATTATGAGAAAAGCCAGAATCATCATCCTCTGCCTCGCCGTTTCGGCAAGCCTTCAGGCCGGGAACAAAGCTTCGACCCCTGCTGTCAGGACTATGCATTATTTCCCCGACGGGCGCGATATCGTTTGTCTGAACGGTGACAACCGTTACACCAGAGCTCTTTACGGGACCAACACCCGTTTCCGTCTCGAGACAAGCGACAGGCCTGTTTTCGCCACCTACAACAAGGTGGCAGAAAGCTACAACATCGCGTTCAGAGCCGTGTTCGGAGGAAAGGAAGTGAAACTGGACTCAACTTCCAGATGCGAGGCCCGCTACAGGGGAGGTCTTCGCAATTATGTGCTGAACGATGAAAGCTGGGGGGCAGGCACGTTGGAGATAACTGCCATCGCGTCAATGTCCTCCGAAAGTGCACTTTTCCGATTCAAGGCGACCGGTTTCAACGGCCCTTTGTTCATCAGGGCGGTGAGCGGGCATATTGCAGCCACCAAAATGAACAGGGACGGAGACCTGGGCACCGACCCCAGAGAAGGTTTCGAACTCTCTCCTGCTGAAAGTTCCCTGCAGACCGTGGAATGGACGGCGGAAGATGAGAGTTTCTGCTTCTTCAACGACAACGCCACGCTCTCTTCCCCGGAAAGAAACGAAGGGAAAGAATTATTCAACAAGGAGCTTGATTCCATTGAGGCATTGACTTCCAGAGTGGAGTTCAACACCCCCGACCCTTTCATCAATACCATAGGAGCCAACCTTATGGCAGCCGCCGACGGAATGTGGGACGATGCCACACGCACCTGGCTCCACGGCTGCATAGGATGGCGTACCGCCCTGGCCGGATGGCGCGGCGGCTATGTGGGCGATGTAGTGGGCTGGAGCGACCGATCCAGAGAACATTTCGACGCATACGCTGCAAGTATGGTCACCGATGTAGCTCCCACTATCCCCTTCCAGCAGGATCCATTCACCAACCTGGCTTCGGGACTGCACCAGTGGGGGTCGCAGATGTACAGCAACGGCTATATCAGCAAGTCTCCCGGACGCACGGATATCATATCCCATTACGATATGAACCTCAACTATATGGACGAACTCCTCCAGCATTTCTGCTACGATGCCGACACCGCATATATGAGGAAGATGTGGCCCGTTATCAAACTCCATCTGGAATGGGAGAAGCGTAACTGGGACCCCGACGGCGATCATCTGTACGATGCATACTGCTGCATTTGGGCAAGCGATGCCCTTTCGTACGACAGCGGAGCCGTAACCCATTCGTCCGCATACAACTACAGAGGGAACAAACTGGCCGCCAGAATTGCCGAACTCATAGGTGAAGACCCCGAACCATACCGCGAGGAGGCTGAGGCCATACTGGAAGCGATGAACAGCCGCCTGTGGATGGACAAAGCCGGTCATTGGGCCGAATTCCAAGACTTTATGGGTCTCAAGAGACTGCACGAAAGCGCAGCCGTCTGGTCAATTTACACTCCCATAGACTGCGGAGCCTGCACTCCCGAACAGGCATACAGGGCCACCCTCTATGTGGACAACTGCATTCCTCACATCCCTGTCCTGTACAAATACGACAGGGACGCTCTGAAGGAACTGGGGCTTGCTCTCCCGGCAGAGGAGAAGAACTGTTCGACGATATCCACAACCAACTGGATGCCCTATGTGTGGAGCACCAACAACGTGGCCCACGAAGAGGTGGCCAATATGGCCCTCGCATATCTGCAGGCGGGACGCAATGATTCGGGCTGGAATCTGCTCAAGAGCGACATACTGGACGAGATGTATCTTGGCAAATGCCCCGGCAACTTCGGCCAGATAAGTTTCTATGACAAGTCGCGCAGCGAAGCCTACAGAGACTTCGCCGACAACGTCGGCACCACATCGAGAGCGCTTGTGAACGGCCTTTTCGGAATCCTTCCGGATGCCCTGTGGGGACAGTGCGTCATCAGTCCCTCATTTCCGGACGAATGGAATGAGGCATCCATCAAGACCCCATACCTGAGCTACACATTCCGCCGGGAAGGCAATTCCGACATTTACGAGATAGAACAGCACTTCAGCAGAGCTCTGGAAATTGTCATCAGGGCCAATGCCGGAGGTGGGGCTTATCTGGAAGTCCGCGGCAATTCCGACGAAAAGCAGACCATCAGAGTTGACCGCAGCCGTATGCCCGCGCCCAGGAATTATGCCAAAGCAGAATACGGCAGTCAGGACAGGTCATCCCGCCGGTATCTCAAGAAAATGGGACTTCTTGATATCAGAAAGAGCCTTTTCCGTCACAGAAGGATGGTGGATGTCAGCCGGGTCTTCAATTCAGAAGTGGATGACATTTTCCGCAACGAATACATCTCTCCCCGTTCTCCTTATGCCACTCTTTCGGTACCAAAGCAAGGAATGGGAGACTGGTGCAGCCCCGCTCACATCCGCAAGATAGACGACAGCGGTTTCCGAAATGCCCTCAAGGACGGAGTCTTCGATTCAGGCATTGCCGGACTGAGTTTCCTCTCTCCCGCCGAAGGATACAACATAGCATACACCTCTCTATGGGACAATTACCCGGACCATATCACCGTTCCCCTGTCCGGACGGGCTCACAACGCCTATCTGCTTATGGCCGGCAGCACCAACAATATGCAGAGCCGCATAGACAACGGTCTTGTGACCGTGGAATATGAAGATGGGAGCACAGATACTCTGCGACTCGAGAACCCCATCAACTGGTGTTCAATCGAGCAAGATTACTACACAGACGATTATGCTTTCAAGGCCGCATCCAAGCATCCGTACAGGGTGCTCCTGAACAGCGGAAAGACAAGCCGGGACGTGTCTGTGGACTTCATCGCTCTCCCCGAAAACGATATGATGAATCTCAATGACGTTGTCAAGAATACAGACAGGGGGATTCCCGACGGAGCGGCCCAGATACTCAGGATGCCTCTGAGACACGGGAAAAAACTCCGCAGCTTGACGGTCAGGACACTTTCAAACAATGTGGTGATAGGTCTTATGGCAGTCACCCTCGACTGAGCTTGGAGTGCTACGGCGCCTCTGACCCGGCCCGGCATCTGTAAATGAAATCCTTCACCCTCTCCGTGTATTCACGTTTGTTTGCCAGATAGGCAAGAGCGTGTTTCCGAGCGCCTTTTGAGCGCCATATCTCCTTGTATCCTTTGGTCTTGGCGGCGTAGAGAACATCTACGAAGCCGGTGGGTACGAAATCGTCCGGATCGCCGTGTATGAAAAGCATAGGTTTTTCGGAACGCGCGAGCTGCTCCACACAAGAAGCGGTGCGGAAATCCCATCCCCAGTTGCGGAAACAATAGTCGCTGGCCTTCTGCAGTCCTTTCCCGCTCACAAGAATCTTGTGTCTGAGGTAATCGAACTCATCCCAAACCGAGGTATAGCCGCTATCCTCGATGAAGCACCCGACATAATCCGGCAGATCATCCTCCCCGCTCATCATCATAGCCGTGGCGGCGCCCATAGATATTCCGTGAACAACTATGAACTCACTTCCCCACATCGAATGCATCAGTTTCGTCCACGAGATGGCATCCCGTCTGTCTCCCCATCCCATTTTCACCGTCTCACCACCACTGTAACCGTGACGCTGGAGGTCTGGAACAAGGACATTGAATCTCAGGGAATCACGATATATCCTGGCCAGATGCATCATTGCGATATGGTTTACAGCATAACCGTGCAGAAGCAACACCGCTCCTTCCGCTTCAGATCCGGCAGAGGCATATACGGCAAAGAGCCTCTCCCCTCCCTCGCCGGTAATTATGGTATCCCTCAGAATGTCGGCTGTTCTCAGGCTGTCGTACCAAGCATTGATGCCGGGGTATCTTCCCTCCACCATCTTTCTCACCGGAGTGAAATTGTCCCTGTGATTGATGAATGTCGGTGGAGTGAGCCCAAGTGAACATACCGCCCTGCCGATACTGCACGACTGGCCCAACACAGAAATGGTCAGCACAAGTATCAGCAACGGAACTCGTGCCCCGATACGAATTAACGGAACTCGTGCCCCGATATGAATCAGGGGTTGAGATTCGGTTGTCGATATGTATATCCTATCTTTGCTGTCGCCCATTTGATGAAGTGCTTCATATTGGGGCCGTCAGTGTGACCACCGTCGTGCTGGCGCCAGGCCAGGTTTCCATCGAGAACATCCTGATTCACTTCCGGCATAGGAACCGTGCGGTAATCGTTGCCGAGACCGAGATCAGTCGAACCCAGAAGCCTGTATGCCGCACCTGCAGCTACGGTAGCCTGCCAGCTGCCATACTGGTCGAGCCACTGTGCGTCGCCCTGTTCGGGAATGCCGTAGCTGACAAAGCACAGACGGGGAGCACACATAGCAATGAGCTCGTGAGAATCGACAGGGAGCATATCTGCATTGCCTGCACCGTTCTTGCTTTCCACTGCGTTGTACTTGATATAATTCCCCGCCATCCAGTGGTACTCCCCGCTGGTTGCAAGATTCTCGAGACCTTCTCCGAAGAGTCTTCGGTGGAGCGTTGCTCCGCCTTTGCCTGATGAACCGATGAGGCCCATAGCAAATCTGTCCTCGAAGGCAAGAGTCACAAGAGCGGCCTTTCCATAGCGTGAAACGCCCTCTATTCCTACATTCCGGGCGTCAACGTCAGAGTCCGTCTCAAGATAGTCAAGACCACGTGCCGCACCCCAGGCCCAGGCCCTGAGTGAACCCCAGTCATCCGGTTTGCGAGGCTGCCCCTTGTTCACGAGACCGATGATACCACGGGTGAGGCCTGCGCCGTTGTCAGCCTGTATGCTGGAAGGATCTATCAGAACATAGCCCCAACCTGCTGCGAGAAGCTGCTGATTGGAAGGAGGGTCCTGACCCGGAGCAAGCTGCTGCCTTCCGAAGCCCGCGAAGGGATTCGCCGCCTCGAAAGGCTGCCACGCGGGATATTTCTTCATAAGGTCTGCTGTTTCAGGATTTGCCTCAAGCATCTTGCGGATTGCCTTGTTGATGATTTCCATATCTGCTCTGGCCGGGACGTTGGGATTGGGAAGATTAGCCTGACCGAACATCATCAGTACGGGAACTGGACCTTTTGCATCGGCAGGTGTCACTACGACCATCTTTATGTCCACGTTGATTTCGGGACAAGCTGAATTGTCGACGTGGCCGACGAGCTGCTTGGCCTTGACCGGAATCATTCCCACTCTTTCGATTTCCTCGCAGACAACGCTCCAGGAAACAGCAGGCACATTCTCAGGAACGCGGCCATAAACCTCGCTCTCAAAACCCTCCTTGATTTCCGGACGGCGCACATCCCACCAATCCTTGGCTGTTTTCACTTTCTTGCCCCTGTTTGTCGTCAGGATATCGGGAATCACCGGGTAGGGATTTGCCTTGGATTCGTCATAGTTAGCCGCATACCGGCTGCTCTGGTCAGAATCGAAGCCACGTCTTACGGACTTGATTCCGAGTTGATCCAGCATATTCTGAAAGTCCTCCTGAGCAGTGAAACTCACAGGACTCTGCGCAAAAACAGGGATGCAAAGCATCATTGCGACAGCGATTGAAATACTCTTGTTCATAGAATCAATTTTTTGCAATTTAGCAATAGAAAGGCAGATTCCACGCCCTTGAATGCAGGAAATTCATATTTTTTTTTGATTTTTGTGCAAGAAGCACTAACTTCACGGAGTTAGTATTGTATAAACTACAGAACAATGGCAACTACATTAGATCTCATCAGTGAGTATCAGCACGAAAAAGTGCTCTTCGTCAACAACGAGAAGGCTGGGCTCCACGCCATCATCGCAGTACACAACACCAATCTCGGTCCGGCCGTAGGAGGCTGCCGCCTTTACCCTTACGCCAAACTTGACGACGCCCTGTTCGACGTTCTCCGCTTGTCAAGAGGAATGAGCCACAAAAACGCCGCTGCAGGTCTCCCCATCGGAGGTGCGAAGGGTGTGATAATAGCTTCAGCTGCCCAGAAGACCGAAGCTCTGTTCGAAGCGTTCGGCGAGGCAGTGGAATCTTTGGGCGGATGCTACTACACTGCGGAAGACGTGAACACCACCACGGTCGATATGGACCAGGTGATGCACAAGACAAATTATGTTGTGGGTCGTGCCGATGTCAGCGGCGATCCTTCTCCCTTCACCGCATACGGGGTATTCTGCGGAATCAAAGCAATAGCGAACAAACTCAACGGTACCGATGACCTTCACGGAGTGAAGATAGCTCTTCAGGGACTGGGCCACGTGGGTTTCGATCTGGCTCACCAGCTCTACGAAGCAGGAGCCGAACTCACTGTCTCAACACACTCAAACCGCAAGAATATGGAGATTGCAGTAAAGGAGTGGGGGGCAAAGGAAGTCAGCGATGAGGAACTCTACAGCGTAAAATGCGACATCCTTTCTCCCAACGCACTTGGAGCTACGCTCAACTACGACACAGTGCCCATTCTCAATTGTCGCGCAGTGGCCGGAGCAGCCAACAACCAACTCCTGGACGAAGAGTGTGGCAAGGCCCTCAAAAACAGGGGAATCCTTTACGCTCCCGACTTCATCATAAACGGAGGCGGAGTCATCAACGCAGCTCAGGAAGTGTTCACCACCTACAACAAAGAGAATGTCCTGAAGCAGGTCGAGAAGATTTACGACACCATCAGCTGGATTGTAGACGAGTCCAAGGCCACAGGCGTTCCAGAAGGAGTAATTGCCCGCAAGTTCGCCGAGGACCGCATCTTCGCCGCAGCCAAATAGGCGAATCTTCAAACGGTTTACACGAATACGAAAGAGGTCGACTAAAAAGTGTCGGCCTCTTTTTTTCCTGAAGTGACGACACGATTGTAAAAAATGTTCGACAAATCAGGAAATATCTTATCTTATTATTTCGGATATCCTAATCTTATTTTTACTTCTTTAAAAACCTTGTCAAATCCACTGCCATTTGCACCGATGATACTCACGCCCATTATTGTTTTATCAGGACGGCAAACGAATCCTATTGCACCATATTGATGGTCCAAATTCATTTTTGCAAAACAGTTGGCAGTATCAAGCACAACTGGAAAATGGCAATCACGTCTGCGAAGAATCGCGCCCATTTTTGATGTGTCACTCAAAGAACAGTTGCAATAGAATACGAAATCCCATAATGGGTTTGCAGCAATTATTCTGTCAATTTTCCCTTTAGGAGAATCATCAATAGTAAATGCGAGTCCTTCCAACGTGTAATAATTGACCACGAACGGATGTCCTTGCCTGATTTGTATCGGCTTTGCACTACTTGCATAAGGATAATACACTGTTGAAAAATCTGTCCACAGATTAATCTTATCTCTCGTACACCCCTGCAAAATTGGCATAACACAAAGAAGAAGAAACAGCCATTTTTTCCAGAAATAATTATACATAAGACATTACTTCAAATTGAATTTGACAATGATATGAGCATCATCTGAAAGCCTGTCGTTCACCAAATCCCAATTGTTTGCTATAGATTTATAAGAATCAATGAAAGCAGGTAAATAATTCGGATCCACAACCCCATATATTGTCTTTCCCTCAATAAACCGGAACGGATTACAAGGATCATCGTCCCCCTTATCTTCAAGAAAAGAATACCATTTCCAGGATGAACTCTTAATCCCATAAATGGTATGAATTCTGTCATCTTTGCTACCCTTCCTGTCTATTTGCACCAATTCTATTGAATCCGAAGATACGAACTTGTTGATAATGGCATAATTGCCATTGATGATATATCGTTCAGCACCTACAAAAGGATCGTTTGTCTCAAAGAACTTTTGATTTATCGCATATTTCCCGAAATCAAAAACCAGATAAGGAGATAATTCTCCTCCATCATAAACATTGATGACATTGCTGTATGAGTCCAACACAGACACAGAGCCATCTCCTCTTTCCGAGAAACAGTTATTCCCTATTCCAAGATCTATTACTGATTTATCAAAATGCAAGAATCTGTTGTCAAACTCTGATGAGTTCATTCCTTTGTAATACAACCGATAATTATCCTCTCCCCCGTACCCATAGTACGACAACAAGCCATCTCCTATTAAAAATGAATTGAGTCCAAGTCTTTTAACAGTATCGGATTTCACAAAAGAACCATCTGGAGAATAATACAATATCTTGTATGGATATGAAAATACCACCACCAGACCATCTAGTATTTGTATGTTTGTAATGTCCAGATACTCTTCAGGTCCATTCCCGCGATTACCTATAATATTCAAGAAATGACCATCTGATGAAAAGCGGCATATTTTCGAGTTCCTTGCATCGACAACTATGAATGAGTCATTACATTTCTGGACATCCACAGTATGTCCAAGAAGATGCTCTCCACTCTCCTCCAATGGAATGAGTTGCACACTGGAAACAATGTGTCTGAAATCCTCAGACACATTGTCGGGAACAACAACCATTTCTTTCACATCCACGTCGCTGCCACAAGAGAGCAAGAACAAGGATGCAAGGCAAAGAAACGGTTGAGATAATTTAATACCAGCAAACATATATACGACAATGTTCTGAAGTCCATTTAGGCGTACAGGCATATGTCAAACCGGCATCGCGGCAATACCCCATTGTTTGAAAACGCGTACCAAAAGGACTGTCAACTTCATCAGCTGCTAAAGCTTCAACTTCAGAGGGATAATATGTTGCTGATGTTTTTTTACCAAAATTTGAAATAGCCATAACACTAATTGACGCTGCAATGAGTGTTGCCAACGCAAAATACATAACTTTTTGATTCATAAGTAAATAAGTAAAATGAAATTCCTACTCTATTCCCGGATTTTCGGATTCTCCGGAACAACTGTGTCATCATTTTTCAAAATAAGTCAGCTATTCTTTGCAAAGAAAAAAAAAAAAAGACAATTCCAAATCTGAAGCCTAAGTAAAGAGAAAAAAATAAGTT
>DCIN01000014.1:12121-12248 GCA_002315815.1 Bacteroidales bacterium UBA1725
TTATTTTTTGAGATTTACTAAGTTATTTCCCGACTTTAACAATGCGTCACCCTTCGCACGCGTGTCGCTTTTACGGCATTCCTCGTGATATACATCCGTACTCCGGGCCTTCCGTACCGCTCAGGGC
>DCIN01000014.1:12329-12576 GCA_002315815.1 Bacteroidales bacterium UBA1725
CCAGCGGTACCAAATGCTCTTCGCCGGGCCTTCCGTACCGCTCAGGGCCTCCAGCGGTACCAAACACTCTTCGCCGGGCTTTTCGTACCGCACAGGGCCTCCAGCGGTACCAAATGCTCTTTGCCAGTTCCTTCGTACCGCTCAGGGCCTCCAGCGGTACCAAATGCTCTTCGCCGGGCCTTCCGTACCGCTCAAGGGCTCCAGCGGTACCAAATGCTCTTTGCCAGTTCCTTCGTACCGCTCAGGG
>DCIN01000014.1:12717-14239 GCA_002315815.1 Bacteroidales bacterium UBA1725
GGTACCAAATGCTCTTCGCCGGACCTTTCGTACCGCTCAAGGGCTCCAGCGGTACCAAACACTCTTCGCCGGGCCTTTCGTACCGCACAGGGCCTCCAGCGGTACCAAACGCTCTTCGCCGGGCTTTTCGTACCGCACAGGGCCTCCAGCGGTACCAAACGCTCTTCGCCGGGCCTTTCGTACCGCACAGGTCCTCCAGCGGTACCAAACACTCTTCGCCAGGCCTTCCGTACCGCACAAGGCCTCCAGCGGTACCAAACGCAGTTTGAAGGATTTTCTCGCTCTCGTCGAAGTCAAATGACATCTGCCCGATGCATTCTTATATCCAGCGACGAGCTTTGACCTCAAGCTGGGCCATCTCCTCAGGGTCTAGCCGCTACGTTTCTTCTTGCACACGAACAAGCCTTGAAGATATGCATCTCTGAGTGCAGCATTGCTTACTCTCGCGCTGAGGAACTCCGCTCGTACAAAAAAAGAGGACGACCTTTCCAGGCCGCCCCCTTCCATTTGCTGCTATTGCTCTATGTGAAACGCGAAAACTATAGCTGAGGACCGGCAGCTACAAGAGCCTTGCCAGCTTCGTTGCTTTCGTACTTCTTGAAGTTCTTGATGAAACGAGCGGCAAGATCTTTTGCCTTCTCCTCCCACTGGCTTGCCTCTGCATAGGTGTCGCGGGGATCAAGAATGGTGGTATCAACACCCTTGAGTTCAGTAGGAACCTCGAAGTTGAAATAAGGTATATTCTTGGTGGGAGCCTTATCGATGGATCCGTCAAGTATAGCGTCAATGATTCCGCGGGTGTCGCGGATAGATATGCGCTTGCCGGTTCCGTTCCAGCCAGTATTCACGAGATAAGCCTTGGCACCGCTCTTCTCCATACGCTTTACAAGCTCCTCTGCATACTTTGTAGGATGCAGTTCGAGGAAGGCCTGGCCGAAGCAGGCTGAGAAGGTAGGGGTAGGTTCTGTGATTCCACGCTCGGTTCCTGCAAGCTTGGCAGTAAATCCGGAGAGGAAATAGTACTTGCACTGCTCGGGAGTGAGGATGGATACGGGAGGAAGAACTCCGAATGCGTCTGCGGAGAGGAAGATGACCTGCTTTGCGGCGGGACCTGCGCTCAGGGGACGTACGATGTTCTTTATATGGTAGATAGGATAGCTGACGCGGGTGTTCTCAGTAACGGACTTGTCATCGAAATCGATTTTGCCTTCAGCATCAACGGTGACATTCTCCAGGAGAGCGTCGCGGTGAATGGCATTGTAGATATCAGGTTCGGACTCTTTGTCCAACTTGATGACTTTGGCGTAGCAACCGCCTTCGAAGTTGAATACTCCGTGGTCGTCCCAGCCGTGCTCGTCATCACCTATGAGCTTGCGCTTGGGGTCGGTGGAGAGGGTGGTCTTGCCGGTTCCGGAGAGGCCGAAGAATATAGCGGTGTTTTCGCCGTTCATATCGGTGTTGGCTGAGCAATGCATTGCTGCGATACCCTTGAGGGGAAGGAAGTAGTTCATCATCGAGAACA